>NZ_JBITBU010000005.1:0-88727 GCF_044452545.1 Nocardia sp. NPDC051900
ATCCGCGGTTCGCGGCCCGGCTCGCGTCCGAGCGGCCGCCGCGTCCGCGACGAAGTCGCCAGCGGCGGTCGATCGGACGCGAGCCACAAAGGGGCCGCGAACACCCAGCGCCGCAGGCGCTGGAAAAATCAACACAGTGAACCGTATGGCGGCGCTGCGCGGCAGGATCGCGGGTGAGGTCGACGCCTCCGAGCGGCGGCGGGCGGAGTACTCCTCGGACGCGTCGAACTATCGGGTTCTCCCGGCGGCGGTCGTCTTTCCGCGGACCGACGAGGACGTCGCGGTCACCTTGGAGTTCGCCGGAGCCGAGGGGCTGCCGGTGACCGCGCGCGGCGCGGGGACGTCGGTGGCGGGCAACGCGATCGGTCCCGGGCTGGTGCTCGATTTCAGCAGGCATATGAACCGGATCGTGGCGATCGATGCGGCCGCGCGCGTGGCTACCGTGCAGCCGGGCGTGGTCCTGTCGGAGTTGCAGCGCGCGGCCCGTCCGCACGGCCTGCGCTTCGGACCGGACCCTTCGACACAGAATCGCTGCACGCTCGGCGGCATGATCGGCAACAACGCGTGCGGACCGCGCGCCGTCGCGTGGGGCCGCACCTCCGACACGGTGCGCGAACTGCGCATCCTGGACGGCACCCGCACCGAACGCACACTGGCCGCCGACCTGTCCGCGGTGCCGGGTCTCGCGGAATTCAGCCGGGCAAATCTCGCGGTGTTGCGCACCGATCTCGGGCGCTTCGACCGCCAGGCGTCCGGATACGGTTTGGAACATCTGCTGCCCGAGCGCGGCGCGTCGGCGGCGAAGGCGTTCGTCGGCAGCGAGGGCACCTGCGGTCTGTTGCTGGACGCGACCGTCGAGCTGGTCGAGCTGCCCGCGGCCACCGTGCTCACGGTGCTCGGCTACCCGGACATCGCCACCGCGGCCGACGATGTCGCCGCCGTGCTGGCCTGCGCGCCGATCGCGGTGGAGGGCATCGACGCGCGGCTGGTCGACGTGGTCCGGGCGCATCGGGGAACGGTGCCCGACCTGCCGCGCGGTGGCGGTTGGCTGTTCGTGGAGACCGCGGGCGCGACGCAGGCCGACGCGCTGGCCGTCGCACAGCGACTGTGCCGGACGGCGGGCGCGATGGACAGCAGGATCGTCACCGATCCCGGTACCGCCGCGCAGCTGTGGCGGATCAGGGCCGACGGCGCGGGGCTGGCCGGTCGCACGCCGGACGGGCGGCCGGCCTGGCCGGGCTGGGAGGACGCGGCCGTCCCACCGGAACGGCTCGGCTCCTACCTCCGCGATTTCGCCGCGCTGACGCGCGAGCACGGTGTCGACGGGCTGCTCTACGGGCACATCGGCGACGGCTGCATCCACGTCCGCCTCGATCTTCCGATCGCCGACGCGCCGCACCGCTTCCGCGCCTTCCTGTTCGACGCGGCGGAGCTGGTCGTCCGGCACGGCGGTTCGCTGTCCGGCGAGCACGGCGACGGCCGGGCTCGCTCCGAGTTGCTCTCGGCGATGTACTCCCCCGCGGTGCTCGATGTCTTCGCCGGGTACAAGGCCTTATTCGACCCCGGCGACATCTTGAATCCGGGCGTGCTCGTCGCGCCGCGTCCGATCGATGCCGACCTGCGGCTGGCCGGACTCGGTGACGTCGGCACATCGAACGGTTACCCGCTCGGAGAAGACGACGGCGATATCAGCGTCGCGGTGCACCGCTGCGTCGGCGTCGGCAAATGCCGGGCCGACGGCGGTTTCATGTGCCCGTCCTACGAGGCCACCCGGGACGAGAAGGACAGCACACGCGGGCGGGCGAGGGTGCTGCAAGAGGTGGTGCGCGGCGCGCTGCCCTGGTCGTCGGAGGCCGTCGCCGAGTCGCTCGATCTGTGCCTGTCCTGCCGGGCGTGCCGGTCGGACTGCCCGGCGGGCGTGGACATGGCCACCTACAAGTCGGAGACGCTGTATCGCCGCTACCGCCACCGGCTCCGGCCGATCGATCACTATTCGCTGGGCTGGTTGCCTCGATGGCTGTCCGCCGCGAGCCGGCTGCCGCGGGTCGTCAACGCGCTGGCGGCCCGGACCGCGCTGCGCCGAGCCGGGCTGCGGGCGGCAGGCATCGACCCGCGTCGTGAGGTGCCGCGCCTGGCCGCGCGTACGTTCCGCCGCATCTGGCGCGATCTGGACGAAGGCGCGCGCATGGCCGAGTCCGCCTACGCGCCCGAGGTGCGGGCCGAAAGCGGTGCCTCCGGCGACGTGATGCTGTGGATCGATACCTTCACCGACGCGTTCGACCCGGAGATCGCCTTGGCCGCGGCGCGGCTGCTTGCCACCTTGGGCTACCGCGTTCGCATCCCCGAGCAACGCGTCTGCTGCGGACTCACCTGGATCAGCACCGGTCAGCTCGACGGCGCCCGCGCGCGGTTGCGGGCCACGTTGACCGCGTTGCAGGAGCATGTGGAGGCGGGTGGCGTGGTCGTGGGACTGGAACCGTCCTGCACCGCGGTTCTGCGCGCGGACCTCACGGAATTGTTGCCGGACGATCCCAGATCCGCCCCGACCGCCGCCGCGGTGCGCACCTTGGCCGAATTCCTCGCCGATCAGCCCAGCTGGCGCCCGCCGCGGCGCACCGGCCGATCGGTGGTGGTTCAACCGCATTGTCACCAGCACGCGATTCTCGGATTCGATGCCGATCGCCATTTATTAGCCAGTATGGGCGTGACGGTGACGGAAATCACCGGGTGCTGCGGTCTGGCGGGAAATTTCGGAATGCAGTCGGGCCATTACGACATTTCGGTCGCGGTGGCCGAGAACGGCATGCTCCCCGCGCTGCGCGCCGCGGGAGACGACGCGATCCTCCTCGCCGATGGCTTTTCCTGCCGCACTCAGGCCGCGTCCCTCGCTGGGCGCCGGGCGCGGCATATCGCGCAATTCCTACTGGGCGAGTGACCTTTTCGGGCGCGCCCGCCGGACAGGCCGGGCGGGCGCCGCGCGGTTCAGCTGCCGAACGGCAGGGTGCCCGGCGGAATCTGGTAGCCCGAGCTGCCCGCGAAGACTCCACCCCAGGCGTTGAGCAGCCAGTTGAGCAGATTGGTGATCATCGAAGAACCTCCGTCATTGCTACTGCCAGATATTTGCCGAACGAAAACAATATCGCCGTGAATCTCATGCCGTTACATCTGATTGCGAAACCATAATCATGTGCGATAGGTATGAAAGGCTTTAGGTGTGGCTCAGATAATAATCCGCGTGTCCCGGTGGAGCGGGACGCGGCGCCGCGCGCCGCACCGGGCAGAATGTCTCGGGTGCGCAGCATGACGGTCGAGCCGGGAGCCAGCCGGACCGTGACCACGGATCGGCCGATCGACCTGGCGTGCACGCTCGCTCCCCTCGGCCGCGGCACCGGCGATCCGTGCCATCGGGTGACCGGCGACGGCGCGCACTGGCACGCCTCCCGTCTGCCGACCGGGCCGGTCACCTACCGCCTGGCCCAGTCCGATCCGCGCACTGTGCAGGCCCGCGCCTGGGGGCCGGGCGCGGCGGAATTCCTCGCGGGTCTCGAGCACATGCTGTGTCTGGACGAGGACGTCTCGGCGTTCCTCCCGGATCATCCGAAACTCGTGGACGCCCATCGCCGTTTTCCCGGGCTCCGCATGCTGCGCACGGGCTTGGTCTTCGAAGCCCTTGTGCCGTCGGTGCTGGAGCAGAAGGTGCACACCGTCTCCGCGCGGGCGTCGTGGCGGAAACTGGTGCGGCAGTACGGCGAACCGGCGCCCGGCCCCGCACCGGAGGGAATGCGGCTGCCGCCGGACGCGGACACTTGGCGGCGAATTCCCTCCTGGGTGTACCACCGGGCCAATGTCGGACCGCAACGCGCGCAGACCATCGTGCGCGCGGCTCGGATCGCCGAATCGCTGGAGCGCGCGGCCCGGGTCGATCCGGTCGAGGCGGCACGAAGGTTGTGCAGTGTCCCCGGTATCGGGGTGTGGACGGCCGCGGAGATCGCGCAGCGGGCTTTCGGCGACGCGGACGCGCTGTCGGTCGGCGATTACCACCTGTCCGCCGCGGTCGGCTGGACTCTGCTCGGCCGTCCCATGGATGACGATGCGATGGTCGAATACCTGGAGCCGCTGCGCCCGCACCGTTATCGGGCGATCCGCCTGCTGGAAATCAGCGGCCACTTCTACAAGCCGAAGTTCGGCCCCCGCACCCCGCTGACCGATCACACCTGGCACTGAGTTCACAGCGGCCCCTCGGCGCGTTCACTTTTCCGCAGTTTTGCCCATTCTTTATCAGTCGGTTCCGGCCGGAGAAAAGCAAAACTAGAGGTAGTCGCGCCACACTCGGCCATCGCCGCATTCTCATCGGTCCGCGAGCGGTAGCCGGAGGGGTTCCGTATGGCGCGCACCTCATCGTCGAACCACACAACTGCAGGGGGTTGTCAGTGGAGCAGAGGCCACTCGGGGATACGCCACGATCCAGATGCCTGTTCTACCGGCGGGAATGCGATCTGCCCGCCGTTGTGGATCCGCCCGAACTCGGCCGGATCGTGATGCGCGCGGGGTCGGTGTGGGCGTTGACCATGCCGAGTAGCCTGGGTCAGGCGGTCAAGGCGCACATGCAGAGCAAGAGCGTGCGGCTGGGCCCGATCCTGGCGCACCCGCGATCGAATCGCTGGACCTTCCTGATCGCGCCGGACCTGCCGGAAAACGATACGCGCCTGTTCGCGGAGTTGTTCCGGCTCAACGTCTCGGTCTGCCGCACGGGGTCGACGATCGCGTTGCCGTCCCCGACGGCGTCGGTCGGCGCGATTCGGTCTTGGATAGTGCCGCCGCGGAACAGGTTTCGCCCGTCCGGCCGGGTGGTCGTCGCGGCCATTCGTGCGTGGGCGGAGCCCGCACCACGCCGCCGCTGAGCGCAGGCGGCGAATCACGTGGCCGGTCGGAGTACCGGGCCGTTCTTCGTCGGTTGTTCGCCCGACAGCGCCGCTCGGCGGCGGTACTATCGGGCGCGCGTGCGTGCGCCCAGCGGTGGTGCTGGGTTCTCGGTCCGTACACACGTCTCCCACGGCAGATAGCGAAGGAGTCCGTCTCGTGAGCATTCAAGGCAACACGAACATCGACCTGTCCGGCGCCACGTGGCGGAGGGCCGGGGAAGGGGCGGGCAACGACAGCGTCGAAGTGGCGCTGCTCGCCGACGGACACGTGGGGATGCGCAACGGGAACGATCCCGAGGGGCCGGTGCTGATCTTCACGCCCGCGGAGTGGGCCGCCTTCACTGCCGGTGTGCAGGACGGAGAGTTCGACCGGCCGCGATAAGACACGGCCGCCTTCGTAGATCACGGAATGACACATTTTCGGCAACGAAAAGACGTTTACCGAGGCTGAATTCGGGTAGTCCATCATCTGTGGACCGAGGGCTCAAGAGTTCCCATCCCCGGTACCGGAAATTGCGGCCGGACGATTGGGTGGAATGGCTGATCGTCGCGCTGTTGTTCGCGGTGTCGGCGGTCGGAGTCTTCGTCCTCACCAGCTCGCTGCTGTCGGCGCTGTTCGTCGGCCTGCTGGTGTGGGTCGTGGCCCTCGGCGTCGTGGCCATGTTGTAAGGGTGCGCCGACCGGCCGGGGATCGCCCCGGCCGGTTGTCCGGCGTCCTATCGGCGGAACAGCTTGTTGCCCAGCCAGACCAGCGGGTCGTACTTGCGGTCGGCCACCCGTTCCTTCATCGGGATCAACGCGTTGTCGGTGATCTTGATGTGCTCGGGGCAGACCTCGGTACAGCATTTGGTGATGTTGCACAGACCGAGCCCTTGCTCGTCCTGGGCGAGTTCGGTGCGGTCGCCCGCATCCAGCGGGTGCATCTCCAATTCACTGATCCGCATCAAATAGCGCGGCCCGGCGAACGCTTTCTTGTTCTCTTCGTGGTCACGCACCACGTGACAGGTGTTCTGGCACAGGAAGCACTCGATGCACTTGCGGAATTCCTGCGAACGTTCGACGTCGACCTGCTTCATCCGGTACTCGCCCGGTTTGAGATCGGCGGGTGGCGTGAAAGACGGTATCTCCCGCGCCTTTTCGTAATTGAACGACACGTCCGTCACGAGGTCCTTGATCACGGGGAAGGTGCGCATCGGCGTCACCGTGATCACTTCGTCCTGGGTGAAGGTGGACATCCGGGTCATGCACAACAGGCGCGGCCGCCCGTTCACTTCGGCCGAACAGGAACCGCACTTGCCCGCCTTGCAGTTCCAGCGCACGGCCAAATCGGGCGTCTGGGTGGCCTGTAGCCGGTGGATGATGTCGAGTACGACCTCGCCCTCGTTCACCAGCACGGTGAAATCCTGCAGTTCTCCGCCGTCGAGATCGCCGCGCCATACGCGGAATTTGGCGTCGTAACCCATCGTTACGCCTCTCGCTCCGTCGATTGCCCGGCCGCGGCCGGGTGCCCGGCGAGTTCATCCGGGGTGTAGTACTTCTCGAGCTCGCCGAGATCGAAGAGGGCGAGCAGGTCCGATCGCATCGGGATCTGATCCTTGCGCGTCACGGTGACGCCGGGGATCGGGTCGCCGGCCGTGCCCGGATCCACCGCGCAGACCAGCAGTTTGTTCCGCCAGTCGGGGTCCATCGACGGGTGGTCGTCCCGGGTGTGCCCGCCGCGGCTCTCGGTCCGCAGCAGCGCCGCGTGCGCCACGCATTCGCTGACCAGCAGCATGTTCTGCAGGTCGAGCGCGAGATGCCAGCCGGGGTTGAACTGGCGGTGGCCCTCGACGGTCACCTGGCGGAACCGGGCACGCAACTCGGCGAGTCTGTCGATCGCCTCGCGCACCTCGTGTTCCTTGCGGATGATGCCGACCAGGTCGTTCATCGTCTGCTGCAAATCGGTGTGCAAGGTGTAGGGGTTCTCCCCTTTGCCGTCGGCGGGCGGATCGAACGGCGCCACGGCGGCCTTCGCGGCGTTCGTGACATCGTCGTCCGCGACTGCGGGCCGCTCGCCGAGCTGTTCCACATAGGCCGCGGCCCCGAGCCCGGCCCGGCGGCCGAACACCAGCAGGTCGGACAGCGAGTTTCCGCCGAGGCGGTTGGATCCGTGCATTCCGCCGGAACACTCACCCGCGGCGAACAGACCGGGCACCGTGGCCGCGCCGGTGTCCGGATCGACCTCGACTCCGCCCATCACGTAGTGACAGGTGGGCCCGACCTCCATCGGTTCCTTCGTGATGTCGACGTCCGCCAGCTCTTTGAACTGATGGTGCATCGAAGGCAGTCGTCGCACGATCTCCTCGGCGGGCATCCGGGAAGCGATGTCGAGGTAGACGCCGCCGTGCTCGGTGCCGCGCCCGGCCTTGACCTCCTCGTTGATGGCGCGGGCGACCTCGTCACGCGGCAGCAGGTCCGGTGTGCGGCGAGCGGAGTCGTTGTCGCGCAGCCACTGGTCGGCCTCTTCCTCGGTCTCGGCGTACTGCCCCTTGAAGACCGGCGGAATGTAGTCGAACATGAACCGCTTGCCCTCGGTGTTCTTCAACACCCCGCCGTCGCCGCGTACGCCCTCGGTGACCAGGATGCCCTTCACGCTGGGCGGCCAGACCATGCCGGTGGGATGGAACTGCAGGAACTCCATGTTGATCAGCGTCGCGCCCGCGCGCAGCGCCAGCGCGTGCCCGTCGCCGGTGTACTCCCAGGAGTTCGAGGTCACCTTGTACGACTTGCCGATGCCGCCGGTCGCCAGGACCACCGCGGGGGTCTCGAACAGGATGAAGCGGCCGGATTCGCGCCAGTAACCGAACGCGCCGGCGATGCGGTCACCGTCCTTGAGCAATTCGGTGATGGTGCATTCGGCGAAGACTTTGATGCGCTTCTCGTAGTCACCGGTCTCGGCGAAATCCTCTTGTTGCAGCGACACGATCTTCTGCTGCATGGTGCGGATGATCTCGAGGCCGGTCCGGTCGCCGACATGCGCGAGCCGCGGGTAGGTGTGGCCGCCGAAATTGCGCTGACTGATGCGGCCGTCCGCCGTCCGGTCGAACAGCGCCCCGTAGGTCTCCAGTTCCCACACTCGATCGGGCGCTTCCTGAGCATGCAATTCGGCCATGCGCCAGTTGTTCAGGAACTTGCCGCCGCGCATCGTGTCCCGGAAATGAACCTGCCAATTGTCCTTCTCGTTCGCGTTGCCCATCGACGCCGCGCAGCCGCCTTCGGCCATCACGGTGTGCGCTTTGCCGAACAGCGACTTGCACACCACCGCGACGGACAGGCCGTGCTCCCTGGCTTCGATGACCGCCCGCAATCCGGCGCCGCCCGCTCCGATCACGACGACGTCGTATTTGTGCCGTTCCACTTCTGCCATGCAGAGAAACTCCTCGATGAGGCGGTCAGTCGATGAACCGCAGGTCCGAAATCGTTTGGCTGGCAACCAACATGACGTAGAAGTCGGTCAGCACGAGCGTGCCGAGAGTGGTCCAGGCCAGCGCCATGTGCCGGGTGTTCAGCTTGGAGACCTGAGTCCAGAACCAGTAGCGCACCGGATGCGCGGAGAAGTTCTTGAGCCGTCCACCCGCGATGTGCCTGCACGAGTGGCACGACAGCGTGTAGGCCCACAGCAGGATCACGTTGACCAGCAGCACGATATTGCCGAGGCCGAAACCGAAGCCACCGGTCTTGCCGTGGAAGGCGACGATGGCGTCGTAGGTGTTGATCACCGAAACCACCAGGGCCACATAGAAGAAGTAGCGATGTGCGTTCTGGACGATCAGCGGCAGCCTGGTCTCACCGGTGTACTTGGCGTGCGGCTCGGCCACGGCGCAGGCGGGCGGGGAGAACCACACCGCCCGGTAGTAGGCCTTGCGGTAGTAGTAGCAGGTCAGGCGGAAACCGAGCAGGAAGGGCAGCACCACGAAGCCCAGCGGCAGGATCGCGGGCAGATCGCCGAAAGGGGTGCCGAAATGGCTGGAGCCCTCGACGCAGGAAGTGCTCAGGCACGGTGAATAGAACGGGGTCAGATAGTGATAGTCCGGGACCCAATATGCCGTGCGCACATACGATCTGATCGTCGCGTAGATGACGAACGCGGCTAGCCCGAGCACCGTGACGAGTGGGGGGATCCACCATCGGTCGGTGCGCAACGTGCGATCCGAGATTCGGGCCCTTGTTCTGCTGAATACGCCGGTGCCCGCTTCGGGGGCGGCGGTCGGTGCGGCACTCACAGGCGGATGCCTCGCTGATCTTGTGTGCGGGTGGTCATCGTTACCTCCGCAATCGAATGTGATGCTGAGCACCATACGACACGTGCGCTATTGATCGAACGGGGTCTCGACAAACATGCCCCGCCGTCAACCGTATGATTTGCGCCACATCAGGCACGCCGCGTGCTTGTCTACGCGGGTTCCGGGCCAACCGGACTTTTCGAAGTCACCTTCCGCGAAACAAGATTCGAGCAGGCAAAAACGGGATGCCGGAATTGTCTCTTCAACCGCCGTGTGAAGACATTGATCGTCGGCCATATCCGACCGGAATCAACGTGTTGACCTGCTCGGATGCACCCGGCAACGGGAGGGTGCGACCGGAGCGCCTGTGCAGCCAGCTGCGCGCGCCGTGCGCTCTCGCCGGAGGTCGGCCTCGATGGTGTGCCCGCCGCGGTGACCGAACGCTCGGTGCGGGAGCCGACACGGGTGGCGGTCTCGGCGCCGGTGCGCGGGAGAACGACTCGATCGTCGCGCCGGGCAAGGTGAACATCTTCATCGCGCTCGGTGTCCGGCGGGGGTGAGCGGCTTGCGCACCATGGCGGGTCGCTGCACGAACTGTGTCGTGCGGAGGACCGATACGGCTCAGGCGTCCATCGCGCGCTGTGCGATCACGGCGGCGCCGTGCGCCAGGCCGCAGGGACCGCGCGCGGCCCGGTGGCACGGGTGCGGCCGCCACGGCAGGCATCGGGCAGGGAGTACCGCGATGGGCGGCTCGCGCCGCCCACCCCGGAACTACTTCGTCCGCGGACGGGAGTGGAAGCCGAGCCCCTCGTCCTGTGCGCCCATCCAAGCGGCCTCGTCGGACTTGCTGTCCGGCACGTAGATGACGTCTTGGGCGGTCTGCCGCACCTCCGGCGGCGGTGACTGCTCGAGTTCGTCGGCGTCGATGGCGAGGCGTTCGAGGTCGTTCTCCAACCGCCGCACCGTGCTGGCGTCGCCGTACTGGGTGCGGAGTACGCCGATGGATTGCCGGAGTTGGCCGACCGCGTAGCGTAGTTCCGCGAATTCGCTGCGAGTCATCGATACCTCCTGAATTCCCTGGCGGACATGCGAACTCGGTGCCGTGACGCGCGGTTGCCCGTTTGCCTTGGGCCGCGCTGTACCGAGCCGTGTGACCCACCACACAACGTGATCTACAACACAGTACCGAAAGAATTCGATCCTGGCTCGCGTGCGGTCGAAATCCGATGGTTGCCGCTCGATTGCCGAGCTCAGCCCGCTGCGGCGTATCCGGCACCCGACGGCGCCGCGGCGAACGCGCGCTCGGCGAGTCCGGCGATGGACAGCGCGACTTCTTCGGCCCGCTCGAGCAGCACGCTGTGCCCGGCGCCTTCGAGCCGGACCAGTTCGGAACCGGCCAGCTGGGAGGCCAGTGCCACCGAGTGCGCGAACGGGAAGATGAGGTCCGCTGAGCCCGCCAGCACCAGCGTGGGAATCGCGCCGAGCCGGTGCAGAGTCGCCGTCTCGTCGAAGGTGATCAGCGAGTGCAGGAATCCGGCCATGGTCAGCAGCGGCGTGTCGTTCAGCATGGCCGTGGCCAGCGCGGCGATCCGGGGGTTCACCTTCCTGGTGCCGAATTCGGCCTCGCGCAGGATCGGCGTGAACAGGCGGCGGGTCAGGTGTCTGGACGCCTGCATCACCTTCGGGGCGTGCGTGACGGCGGCTTGCAGCGAGTTCACTGCCCGCCGGTTCAACAGGCGCGCCAGCCCCACCTCGGTGATCCCGGCGGCAGCGGCCGCGAGCAACCCGACGCCTGCGATCCGCGTGCCGATGGCCTGCGGGTAGAGCCGGGCGTAGGCGAGCACGACCATCGCGCCCATCGAGTGGCCGACCAGGATCACCGGACCGGTCGGCGCGACCGTCCGCAACACGGTGTCCAGGTCGTGCCCGAGCTGTTCGATGGTGTAGGTCGACGGATGCGCCACCCCGGATTCGCCGTGGCCGCGATGGTCGTAGAACACCATCCTGGTGTCGTCTCCCCACTGCCGCAGGAGGTGCTCGCGCAGGTAGGTCCAGGATTCGGTGCGCAGGCAATGTCCGTGCACGAAGACGACGGTCGCGAGGGCGTCGTCGGCGCCGAAGACGCGGACCGCGAGGGAAACGCCGTCTTCGGCCGACACTGTGATGTGGTGGCCGTCGTGATCGGCGGCGCGGCGGGCGATGGTCGTGGACATGGCACCCTCCTGTGGGCGCGGCGCATGTTCGGCGCCTCTTGCCCAGATGTCGCACTGGATTTCCGCTCCGTTAACCCCCTACACCTGCCGTTACGTACACGTTGTCCAACCGAGGCTGCCGGTCGATCGAGCAGCTGGCTTCAATCGCACAGGAAAATCTACGAAATACTAGTCGGAAAACTAGATAGCTTTAGATTGCCCTGATCGCTATGCGCGGCACGCTCGCGAGAAATATCTGCGGTTCTCTAGGAGAATTCCGATATTGGCGAATAGTTCGCGAGCGACCGCCCGCCGCACGCTCGGGTGGGCGTGCGGCGGGTCCGCTACCGCTCAGGCTTCCGCGCGGGGACGCGTGGACGGCAGGAATGGATGCAGGAGGTTCTCCTCGGTGGATGGGCCCATCTGCCACTCCGCGATCCACGGGCCGGTCCCCTCGCTCGGGTCGAGCACGCCGCCCTCCAGCCATTCGTAGCGGCCGTCGAGCACGCCGCGGGTGAGGGTGCGGTCGTCGTCGTCGGTGTTCTCCCACAGCGCGTCGAACAACTCGCGCACGCGCAGCCGTGACTGCCTGCAGAAGGTGTCCGCCAGTTCTTCGGCCGCCTTGCCCTCCGGCGCGTCGGCGGCGCGCAACGCGTGGGCTCGCACGCAGGCCGCCGACATCGCGAACAGCTCGGCGCCGATGTCGACGATCCGGCCGAGGAAGTTCTGCCGGTACTCCAGGCCCGCCTGCCACCGGCCCATCGCGTACATCAGGGACCTGGCCTGCTTGCGCGCACTGCGCTCGACGAAGCGCAAATGCCGGGCCAGCACGCCGAATTCGGTGTACGCCGCGGGTACCGTCCCCGCGCCGACCGCGAGCTGCGGGAACCACTTGGCGTAGAAACCCGTCGCGCCGACCGCGGCCTTCGCCTTGTCCTTGAACTCGGCCTTGCGGTCGACCAGCGCGCCGGCGGCCGCCATGTGCGCGTCCGCCATCTCCCTGGCGATCAGCAACCGCATGATCTCGCTGGAGCCTTCGAAGATGCGGTTGATCCGCAGATCGCGCACCAGCTGCTCGGCGGGGACGGCCCGCTCGCCCCGCGCGGCGAGCGAGGCCGCCGTCTCGTAGCCGCGGCCGCCGCGGATCTGCACGAGTTCGTCGGCGATCCGACAGCTCATCTCACTGGCCCACAGCTTGGCCAGCGCCGCTTCGATCCGGATGTCGTTGCGGCCCTCGTCGGACATGGTGGCCGACAGATCGAGCGCCGCCTCCAGCGCGAACGTCGTCGCCGCGATGAACGCGATCTTCTGACCGACGGCCGCGTGCTCGCCGACCGGCCTGCCCCACTGCACCCGCTGGGTGCTCCACTCCCGCGCGATCTTCAGCGACCACTTGGCGGCGGCGGTGCACAACGCGGGGATGGCGAGCCTGCCCGCGTTCAGGGTGGTGAGCGCGATCTTGAGGCCGTCGCCCTCCCGGCCGATCAGGTTGCGCTTGGGCACCCGGACGTCGTGCATCCGGGTCAGGCCGTTCTCGATGCCGCGCAAGCCCATGAACGAGTTGCGCCGCTCGACGGTGATGCCCGGTGAGTCGGCTTCGACCACGAACGCCGAGATGCCACCGCGGTGCCCCTCGCTCTTGGGCACGCGTGCCATCACCACCAGCAACTCGGCGACCACGCCGTTGGTCGTCCACAGCTTCACGCCGTTGAGCAGGTAGGCCTCGCCGTCCTCGGTCGGCGTCGCGGTACTGGCCATCCTGGCCGGATCGGAGCCGACGTCGGGCTCGGTGAGCAGGAACGCGCTGACCGCCCCGGCCGCGCAGCGGGGCAGGAACTCGGCCTTCTGCTCGTCGGTGCCCGCCAGTTTCAGCGGTTCGGGCACCCCGATCGACTGATGTGCGGACAGCAGCACGCCGAGGCTCGGGTGCGCCGAGCCGACCAGCATCAACGCTCGGTTGTAGCCGAACTGGGAAAGTCCCTGGCCGCCGAACGATTGTGGGATCTTCAGGCCGAAGCAACCGAGTTCGGCCAGGCCCTTGACGTACTCGTCCGGGATCCGGCTCTCCGCTTCGATCACCGATCCGTCGATGGACTCGCACAGCGTCCGCAGCCGGGACAGGAACGCCTCGGTCCGCTCGGCGTCCTCGGGGCCGGGCTCCGGATACGGGTGGATCAGGTCGAGCCGGAACCGCCCCAGGAACATTTCCTTGGCGAAGGACGGCTTGGCCCAGCTCGTTTCGCGGGATTCCTCGACCAGTGCGCGGGCCTGTTCTTCGGTGGCGTCGACTTTCGCGGCTGTCGCCATGATGTCCTCCCTCGGACGTGATCAGGATCACATCCGAGTGTAGGAGGGTTTGTTACTCATCGGTAGGCCTGCTGGTCGAGATAAATCTACGAATATCTATTGATCTTGAAAGATGGGCGAATAGTTGGCAATCAATCGCCGCGCGCGTGGTCGGCGGGCGCTCAGACCGAGCGCAGATAGCGGCCGAAGTGCGGCACCGTGAATCCGATGGTGCCGCGCTCGGCGGAGTAGATGAGGCCTTTCTTGATCAGGCCGTCCCGGGCGGGCGAGAGGGAAGCCGGTTTGCGGCCGAGTTCGTTGGCCACCGCCGCGGTCGCCACCGGGCCGTCGTCGCCGGAGAGGTCGGCCATGGCGCGCATGTATTCCCGCTCAGCGGGGGTGGCCCGCTCATAACGGGAACCGAAGAATCCGACCGCCAACTCTTCCTCGGCGGCGGGCGAGGCCACCTCCACATCCTCGGCCGTGATCGGACTCTCCGGCGCCTGATCCCATGCGGCCTTGCCGTACGCCTGCACGAAATACGGGTAACCATCGGCCTTGCTGTACAACGAGTCCAATGCCTCGTCGGTGAACTTCACATCCTCGCGCTGGGCGGGCGCGATCAGCGCTTGGTCGGCGGACTCCCGATCCAGGCGGTCGATGCGGTGATAGCTGAATAGTCGTTCCGAGTAGCTCTTCGAGGCGGACAGCACCGCGGGCAGGTGCGGCAGGCCCGCGCCCACCACGATCAGCGGTGCGGCGTCCTGGCTCAGTTCGTGGCACGCGCCGCAGATCGCGGAGATGTCGGCGGGCCCCAGATCCTGCATCTCGTCGATGAAGATCGCGATGCCGACGCCGATGTCACCGGCCAGCGCCGCCGCCTCGACCAGCAGCTCCACCAGATCGATCTCGATGTCGCCGGAATCGGCCCGGCCGCTCACCGCGGGCACGTCGATGCCGGGCTGCCAGCGTTCCCGCATGCCCTTGTCCGCGGTGGACCGCAGCGCGAAAGCCTTGAGGATGCCGAGGAAGTCGTCCACCCGTTCCGGATTGCGGTGCGCCGTCGCGATCGCCCGCGCCGCCATGTGCAGCGCCGAGGACAGCGGGCGGCGCAATTCCTGGTCCGGGCGCGCCTCGATCTTGCCGGTGCCCCAGCCGCGCGAGATGGCGGCCGAGCGAAGCTGGTTGAGCAACACCGTCTTTCCGACGCCGCGCAAGCCGGTGAGCATGACGCTGCGTTCCGGCCTGCCGCGCGCGACGCGTTCGAGCACGATGTCGAAAGCCGTGAGTTGCTTGTCGCGCCCGGCCAATTCGGGCGGGCGCTGTCCCGCCCCAGGGGCATACGGATTCCGCACGGGGTCCATGCCCCGACACCGTAGCGCGTTTCGTCCGGATAATCTGGGCACATCTATGGCGTGTTCTAGAAAGCCTTAGCGTTTCGTATTGCACTATTGCTCTCGCCGCCGGCTCTCTAGGCTGGTTGCGGTTCGCCAGAACGGTCGCGCGGCACGGCAGCGCGGGAACGGAGGGGCATGTCCGACGAACCACCTCTCGCCGGCCTCGCCGAGGTAGTCGGGTCCTGGAACGTACCGGCGGGCGCCACGGTGGCCCAGCGCATCCGGTCCAACATCCTCGTCGCGATCGAGCGGGGCTACGACGATCCACAGCTGGTCGCCGATCTCGCGGTCGGCCCGCTGGTCATGGCGCTCGGCAAGCTCGAGGTCGAGCTGGCCGAGGCGCGCCGCAGGATCGACGAACTCGAGCGCGCGGTGCACGGAACGCGCCCCTGAACCCGAGTGGTCGGACGGGTCGGCGATGTCCTTCGGTGACCTCGCGCCGCCCGGCGAGATCAGTCCGTGACCTTCGCTTGGGCGGCCATTTTCCGCCGATCCAAGCGGGCTCCGGTCGTGATGGAAAAGACGCAGCTCTGTGGGGTGGACAACATCGCGTCGGCACCGTAATCTCTTCGTGACTTAGTGGAACCAGTCGCTTCGTAAGAGAAACGGCGCCACTAGTTACCGCCTTAACGGCTGTCGGGGCCAACCGGTCTCGGCTGTCGTACCGGGGACCCACAGGTTCGTCTGGGGTGAATCCTCGAGGCCGATTTCGGTCGCGAGGTAGGGCCGCTCTCCCGGCCCGAGCCCGTCAGCTAACCCGGTCGGCGGGAGAGCAGCAAGATCGGAGACGTAGCTCGGTGGGTAAACACAGCTTGCAACGGGATTCTCGGGTTCCGAATTCCGTCAAGGGTGCGATTGTCATGGGTGCGGTGGCCGCGACCGGCGCCATGCCCGCGATTCCGGCCATGGCCGCGACCATCAACGTTCCCGGTGTCGGCAATTTCGATGTTCCGCAGGAATGGGAACAGCCGGTCCAGCAGCTCAATCAGCAGATCCAGCAGGCGCTCGCGGCCGTTCCCGCCGCCCCTGCCCAGGCGCCGCAAGAGGTCGCTCCTCAGGCTCCCAATTTCGCGCCCATGCTGCCGGGCCTGTTCGGCCAGCAGCAGAGCAACTCCCCGGGTGACATCGCCCTCGACGCCGCCAGGACCAAGGTCGGCGCCCAGTACTCCTGGGGCGCGGCGGGTCCCCGCTCCTTCGACTGCTCCGGTCTCGTCCAGTGGGCATTCCGTCAGGCGGGCATCGAGCTTCCCCGCACCAGCTTCGAGCAGTCGCACGTCGGCGCTCCGGTCGCTTACAACGAGCTGAAGCCGGGTGACATCGTCATCACCAACGGCGGCGGTCACGTCGGCATCTACGCGGGCGACAACAAGCTCCTGAACGCGGTGCAGACGGGTACGCCGGTGTCCTACACGCCGCTGCGCCCCGACATGGTGGTCACCGCACGCCGTATCGTCTAACGAGTGGCCCGCGCCGAATCCGGCATCCAGAACACCGCCACCCAGGCCCGCGTTGATTCGTGGACCTGGGCGGTGCGTCTGTTCAAGACCAGATCCGCCGCTGCGGAGGCATGTCGTGGCGGGCACGTCCGGGTGAACGGCGCGACAGTCAAGCCCGCACAGCCCGTGCGTCCCGGTGACGAGGTCCGCGTCCGCGCGGGCGGTATCGAACGCATTGTCATCGTGGAGCGGATCGTCACCAAGCGCGTCGGCGCTCCGATCGCCGCGCAGTGCTTGATCGATCGCAGTCCGCCTCCTCCCCCGCGCGAAATCCTGGCGAGCATGCCCCGCCGTGACCGCGGCGCAGGGCGGCCCACCAAGCGTGAGCGTCGCGAGACCGACCGTCTCATGGGCCGAGACGAGCACTGAACGAAAGCCGGCGACCGCTGGTCAGATCATGGCCACCGGGCTGAGTCGGCCCGCCAGATAGCGTGCCCTGCACTCGCCGCGGCGGAGCTTTCCGCTGCTGGTCTTGGGGATTCGCCCCGGCTCGAGGAGCAGTACCGCACCGGGCATCACCTCGTGGGTGGACGCGACCGCAGTGCGGATGCGCCGGGCCAACGCGAACAGTTCGATCGGCTCGCGTCCGTCGACCGTGCCGAGTTCGGCGGCGACGACCAGGTCTTCGCGCAGCCCGTCGTCGTGCCCGAACGCCGTCACGTGACCCGGCCTGACCTCGGGCGCGCATGCCTGCACCGTCGCCTCGATGTCGGCGGGATAGTGATTGCGTCCGTCGACCACGATGACGTCCTTGCGGCGGCCCGCGATGTAGAACTGGCCCTCGTGCTGGAAGCCGAGATCGCCGGTGCGCAGCCAGCGGGCAGTGCTTCCCGGCAGCGTGGCGCCGAATATCTCCGCCGTGGCATCCGGTCTCCCGAAATATCCGTCGCACACATTGTCTCCGGCCACCCAGATCTCGCCGACGCGTCCAGCGGGCAGCGCGGTTCCGAGCACCGGATCGACGATCCGCAGCTGTTGTCCAGCGGGTGCGCCGCACCCGACCAGCGGCACACCGTCCACGGATCCCGCCGCGTCCTCGGACAGCGCGACCGCGCGGCCTTCGGACAGTGCGGCGCGGTCGAAACGGTGCCATACCGGGTTCTCGCGCTGGTCGCAGACGGTGACCGTCAGGGTGGCCTCGGCCAAGCCGAAGCCGGGAGTGTGCGCGTGATGGCGAAAACCGTAAGGGGCGAAGGTCTCGGTGAACTCCTGCAAGGCGTCGGCGCGGACCGGCTCCGAGCCGTTGAGCACGATGTCCAGTCCGGACAGGTCCAGCCCGGCCCGCTCGGCGGGGGTGGTGCCGGACACCGCGAGTTTCAGGCCGAAATTGGGACACCCCGTGGTACCGGCGCGGTAGTCGGCGATCGCGCGCAGCCAGCGGACGGGGCGCTTCACGAACTCGGCGGGCGCCAGCGTGATGCCGTGCACGCCCAGGAAGAGTGGCAGCGAAAGGCCGAGGATCAGACCCATGTCGTGGAAGAACGGCAGCCAGGTCACGACGGGCTGATCGTCCGCGACCGACACGGCGTGCCCGAGTTGCGTCAACGCCGTGGCGAGATTGTCGTGCGTGACCCGGACGCCCGCGGGAGACCTCGTCGATCCGGAGGTGTACTGCAAATAGGCCAGCTCGTCGCACACCGGATCGATCACCGGTGCGGCCGACGGCGTGGCGGGACGAATGCCGGGTGCGACGAAGCGTGTCTCGAGTGACCCCGCGCGGCGTGCCGTCGGGTCGGCCACGCTCGCCGACGCCATCGCGGTAGGCGCGCCGGACCTGATTCCCTCGGCTGAACCCCAGTCCGGCACACCGGGATTCGCGGGCAAGGCGAGAGCTCGTCCCAGTGCGGTGCCCAGGATCGGCGCGGTGATCTCGTCGTGAGCGGAGAGCAGGCTGAGCGAGGGCCTGGCATCGGCCAGGACGGCGTGCAGGCGTTCGCGGTTGCGTGCGCCCGCGGCCGGGAACAGCGGCACCGCGACTCGATTGCTGTACAGGCAGGCGAGAAACGCCACCGCATAGTCGATGCCGTGGGCGCAGAGGATGCCCACGCGGTCGCCGGGGGCGCTTTCCTGCCGCAATCGTGCTGCCAGCGCGCCCGACGCGGCATGCAGGCGCGCGTAGGTCAGCGTGACGGGCTTGCGTTCCTGGACGCGGAACCGCAGCTCGGTGAAGGCGGGCTCGTCCGGGCGGGTGGCGGCCCACGCGGCCACCGAAGTCGCGAGACCATTCCCCGCCGGGTGGTCGCCGCGGCTCACGAGGTCTCTCCGGTATTCGCGGCGACCCGGTCCAGTAGGGCGGCGCCGAGGGCGGTGATGGTGGGGTGCTTGAACAACTCCGCCGTCGCGATCCGGACGCGCAGCCGCGCTTCCAGGTTTCGGCGCATCTCGATCGCGAGCAACGAACTGAGTCCGAGGTCGTTGAAGTCGGCCCCGGCGTCGATGTGCTCGGCGGGCAGATCGAGCGTGCTCGCAAGAACGCGGCGGATAGTCGTGGTCAGCGGTTCGGCGGGCTCGGGCGTGCGCTCACTCGTCTCGGCGCGGGCGGGCGCGGGGTCGGGACGGCCGATGGGCACGAGCAGATTCGTCAAACGGATCGCGATCGGGGAAGTGTCGGTCGTCGGCATGTGCTCCAGCGCCAGGAGGTATGGGCCGTCGTAGCGCAGGACTTGGGACAGTACGGCGCTTCCGCCCGGCAAGTCGAACGCGCCGATGCCCGCTCGACGCAGATGGCTCGCGCCGCCTGCCGCCGCGGCGAGGCCGGAATCCCACAGCCCCCAGCCGATGCTCAGGATCCGTCTGCCCGGATCACGCTGCGCGAGTGCGTCCATCGCGGCGTTGGCGGCAGCGTACGCGGCCTGCCCCGGCGCACCGAGAGCGCCGGTGGCCGAGGAGAACAGCAATACGAAGTCGGTGGCGTCGGTGGCGGTGAGCTCGATCAGATTGCCCGCCGCAGTGGATTTGGGCAGGAACGTCCTGGTCAGCTGGCCCGCGGTAATCGCGTCGAACCCGGCGTCCTCCAGCACGCCCGCCGCGTGCACGACACCGCGGATCATCGAGTCGGAGGCCCGGATGTCGCTGAGCGCGTTGGCCAGGTCGTCCCGGTCGGCGGCGTCGCAGCGCACCACGACGATGCGGTCCTCCAAGCCGTCGAGCAGCGCGGGCACCGGGCGAGGCGCCCTGGTCAGCACCACCACGTCGCGCGCGCCCGCGTCGAGCAACCAGCGCACGGCGACCGAGCCGAGCGTGCCCAGTCCGCCGGTGACGACGTATGTTCCGTTCGCGTCGACGCCGACGGCAGGCACGGCGCGTGGTCGCGCGGGCGTGAAGCGACGCACCGCGGTCTCACCCGCCGACAGGCGCAACTCGTCGGGAACGGCGCTGTCGGTGGTCGCCACCAGGCGGGTGAGCAGCGGCAGGTTCCTGGGGTCGGAATCGGCCCAGACCAGGCGCACCGTACGACCCGTCTCCAGCTGCAGCGAACGCACCAGCCCGGCGATCGCCGCGGGGACGACCGAGGCCGCCACGGCGGGCGCATCGGGCCGCGAGAGCGGGCGGGCCGGATCCTCGTGCGGCAGTACCACCGTCACGGACGCGGTGGCGTCCTGAGCGGAGATCAGTTGCAGCAGTTCGAGGACACGACCGGCCGCCGCGGCGCTCTTGCCCGCACTCACGCCGAAACCGGTGGGCCAGACGGCCACTACGGCGTGGTCACCGCTGCGCCCGGCCAGTACCGCGCTGACGAGCGAGCTCGCGTCGTCCGGTTCCCGCGCGATCCGTTCGGTGGGCAGCTCGGCGTCCAGTGCGCGGGCGAGCCGGACGGCGAGGTCGGAGGCGCCGACCACCACCGCGCGCCGCACGAGGGTCGCGGGTGCGTCACCGAGCCCGAGTGAACCGGGATCGCGCGACTCCCAGGACTCCTGACGGAAGGGCGCGTTTCGCGTTTCGTATTCGGCGGGCGCCGTGCGAAGCGTGCCGAGCCCCTCCTCGTCGGTGGGGTCGGCATAGCGAATGTGCACACCGGAGAGGGCGAGACAGGGCACCCCGTGCTGGTCGGTCGCGATGACGTCGCCGATCAATCCGGTGTCGGTGCGCTCGTGGACCAGCGCGTGCACCTCGAGCACGTGGCGATTCGGTTCATGTGACAGCCAGGCCGAGTCGATGCCGATCGGCAGCGGAATCGACGTGCCGGGCAATTCGTCGAACACCGCCGCGGCGAGCACGTGCAGGCAGCCGTCCAGCGTTGCGGTGCGATGCAATTCGGCGGCGTCGAACAGGCCCAGCGCCCGTCCGGTGCCCGCGGCGATGCCGCGCAGCGTGCGGAATCGCGGACCGTACTCCAGACGTCTGCGGCGCAATTCCTGGTAGAAGACGCCGGTGGTGATGACGCGCATGTGATGTCTTGCGGCCCGGTTTGCGTCGACCACCCGCATCCATGCGACGATATCCGCGGGTGTGGGGTCACCGGCGGGCCGGGCCGAAGCCAGCGTTCCGGTGCCCGTGACCTCCGCCCGTACGCTTTCCTCCGCTCCCGGCCCGCGATAGACGACCTCGGGCAGGGCGCTGGGATCGGTCCTCTCATGTACGGCGAAATCGGTCAGTGCGGCCGCCCCCGCCGTGTCCTTGGCGAGCCGCAGCAGCCGCCGCAGCCAGAAGACGGCGGGCACGATGTTGTCGCCCTGTACCACGTGATGGGTCAGATCCTCGGCGGCGAAGGCGGATTCGGGGACGTGCGCGCTCGCGGGTCCGGCCACCAGCAGCGGGAATTTCCGCTTGCGCCACTGCCGCGGTACGGGTGTGCCGAAGGGGCCGAGCGCGGACCAGTCGACCGGCCGCCCCTCCAGGTACAGCCCGGCCACGCCGGTGAGAAAGCCGTTCGCCTCGTCATCGCGCAGCGCCACGGCATGCGTGCCGTCGCGGAAGTCCGGGTACTCCCGCACCGCCGCGAGCAACACCGGCTGCGGGCCGATCTCCACCACGGTGGCGATGCCGTCTTCGGCCGCGCGCTCGAGCGCGGCCGCCAATTCCACCGTGCCCGCGGCATTCTCCGTCCAGTAGTCGCGGTCCATGGCGGCGGTGGTGATTTTCGCGCCGCGCCGCGCCGTCGAATACACCGGCAGGCGCGGCGTCAGGGGCGTGATCTCGGTCAACGCCGCGACGAAAGGCGCGAGCACGGTGGTGACCTGCGGGCTGTGCGCGGCGAAGTCGACCGCGAGCCTGCGCGCGAACATGTTGCGGCGGGTGGCTCGCCGCACCAGCGTGTCGATATAGCGCGGGGTGCCGGACACGACTACCGACCTCGGGCCGTTGATCGCGGCGACGGCCACTTCCGATCGCATCGGCTCCACGAGTTTGGCCGCCTCGCCCGGGGCCGCCTCCAGCACTGCCATCGCGCCGCGCCCGTCCAGATGCGCCAGCGTCGCGCTGCGCAGCACCACCACGCGCGCCGCGTCCGCGAGGGTCAGCGCGCCGCTCACCGCCGCCGCCGCGATCTCGCCGAGACTGTGGCCGGCCACCGCATCAGGGCGGATCCCCCATGCCGCCAGCAATTTCACCAGCGCCACCTGGAAGGCGAACAACGCGGGCTGCACCAGATCGGTGGCTTGCGCCGCACCCGCGGAGGTGAATCCGTCACGCGGCGTCCAGACCCGCGGCCCGCCCGCCGTCACGATCGCGTCGGTCGCCTCGGTGAGTGCGGCGGCGAAGACCGGATATCGCGCCGCCAGCGCACGGCCCATCTTCGGATGCTGGCCGCCTTGCCCGGAGAACAGGAACAACAGCCCGCCGCGGCGGCAATTCGCCACGGGGCCCAGCGCCGCGTCGGCGTCGCCGTGGCCGAGCGTGCGCAACCGGTGCACCGCGTCGGCGTGATCGTGCGCGAGGATCGCGGCCCGGGTCGGCTCCGGCACCGCTCGCGCCGCCGCTGCGACCGATTCGGGCAAGGAGGGCCCTGTTCGGTCGAATTCATCGGCCAGCCGCAGTGCGCGGTCGCGCAGTTCCTCCTCGTCACGTGCGGTGAGCGGCAGCAGTATCGGGAAGTGCGCATCGTGTTCGGGCCGCGCTCGCGTGGCGCCGCGGAGCACGAGATGCGCGATCGTGCCGCCGAATCCGAACGAGCTGATGCCCGCCACGCGTTCCGTCGCGTCCACCCGGCTCCAGTCCACCGGCTCGGTGGGCACGCGCAGGCCGCGCTCGGCCAAGTGCAGCAGCGGATGCTCGGTGTGCACGTTGATCGTCGGGGCGATCACCCCGTGGTGGATGGACAGCGCGGTCTTCACCATCCCGGTGACTCCGGCGGCGGCCTCCAGATGACCGATGTTGGACTTCACCGAACCGATCCAGATCGGGTCGTCCGAGCCGGGCCCGAGCGCGGCGGCGAGCGCGCCGACCTCCACCGCGTCACCCAAAGGCGTTCCGGTGCCGTGGCATTCGATGTACCCCGCGCTGCTGGGCGGGCGCCCGGCTCGCGACCACGCGGCCCGCAACGTCTCCTGCTGTGCGCGGCCGTTCGGCGCGTACAGGCCGTTGGAGCGGCCGTCCGATCCGACGGCGGTTCCGACGATCTCCGCGTACACCCGGTTGCCCTCGCGTACCGCGTCCGCGCTGCGCTGCAGAATCACCACGGCGCAGCCGTCGCCGCGGGTGTAACCGTCCGCGGCCACGTCGAACGGCGTCGAGCGTCCGCCGGGCGACAGGAAGCCGCCCTCGGCCAGGTAGTTCGAGGTGTGTTCCAGCAAGACGAGATTGACGCCGCCCACGATGGCGAACGGGACGGCGCCGTCGGCGAGCAGCCGGACCGCGAGGTCGACCGCGGCGAGCGAGGACGAGCACGCGCTGTCGAGTACCAGACTCGGCCCGTGCAGGTCGAGCACGTACGACAACCGGTTGGCGATGATGCTGAGCGCCGACCCGGTCACCGCGTAGGGCGCGTCGTGACCCGCGCGGCCGAGCACCGCGATGCCGTGGTCGTACCCCGACGCGCCGAAGACGACGGCCGCGCCGGAACCCCGCGTGCGATAGCCGATCCCGGCGTCGTCGAGCGCCTCGACCGCGACTTCCAGCGCGAGCCGCTGCTGCGGATCCATCAGCGCGGCCTCGCGGTCGGAGATGGCGAACCAGTCGTTGTCGAAG
Organism: Nocardia sp. NPDC051900; assembly: GCF_044452545.1. NCBI lineage: Bacteria > Bacillati > Actinomycetota > Actinomycetes > Mycobacteriales > Nocardiaceae > Nocardia > Nocardia sp. NPDC051900. The sequence continues at coordinate 23,681 of NZ_JBITBU010000005.1, forward strand.
GACTCGACATCCGCGAGGTACCCGCCGCGCCGCGAGCCCAGCCGCCCGGCGGGCGGGGCGGACGTGGCGTCCCGGCCCTCGAGCAACAGCTGCCAGAACTCGGCGACGCTCGCCGCCCCGGGCAGTCGGCAGCCGATGCCGATGATGGAGACGGGTGGATGCGAGCCGACGGAATCAGTAGCCGCGCTGCTCATCGCATCGCGAGATACTCGACAAGCTGTTCGATGTCCGGATGGTCGTAGAGCGCGGTAAGCGGAACTTCGACTCCCATGGCGTCCTCGAGATAGGCGGTCAGCCTCGCGAGCTGAGTGGAACCGAGGCCGAGATCGGTGAATGGCGAGCTGGTCGACACCGAGGCGGCGTCGACACCTAGTAGATCCGCTACGGCAAGGACGGCGGCACAAGTGAGTGCGGTGCGTCGGCTATTGCCGAGCGAACCGCCGTGTTCCGGTGCACCACTGTGCCCGTCCGGAAGACCGGGCCGCATCGCGTCCTCCCTCCCCGTCTCCCCGGCTGCTGTCACCGCTCGAGAACGGTACCCCCGCGATTATGCCGCAGAAACCGCCCGGAGCAACGTCGCATATCCGCTGCCTGCCCGGCTCTTTCGCGAACCGGCGCGATCACATACCGTGGCACCGTGACCGAACCGGACAGCGGTGCCGCCACCCGTGCCGAGCGCACGCCGACTCTGCCCACCCTGCTGCGCTGCTGCGCCGCGCTTGCGGCCACGCCGGGCCGGTTGTTGCGGCCGCGCCGCCCCGACACCGCCCTCCTGGCGAACCTCGAAGCGCTGCCGCCGCCCGCCGCGAGCGCAACGGTCCGGCTGACCGTGCTCACCCAGGCCACCATGTCGGCGCCGACCACGATCGTGGCCGAGGGCGTGCGCAGCCTGCGGGAGATGCGGCTGTCGATGGCGGCGTTCCTGGTCGAGCATCCGAAGGCGCGGTTCCTGGTCGACCCGGCCCTCTGTGCGGGCGTGCACGAGCGCGTGCTGCCCGAACTGCCGTTCCCGGTGCCGCTGCTCGTCTCGCCGGACAAGCCGGTGCTCGGGCTGTCCGACGCGCTCGCCGCGCACGATGTCGCGGGCGAGGACATCGATTTCGTGGTGCCGACCCATCTGCACTGGGATCACGTCTCCGGCCTGCTGGAGCTGCCCGCCTCGGTCGAGATCCGATTGCCCGGAGTCGAGTACGACTGGGCGATGGGCGGCCCGCACGCACCGGCCGGTGTTGCGCGCGGACCGCTGCGTGGGCGCAGTTTCGACCGCTTCGAACTGGACGGACCGCCCGTGCTGACCTTCCCGCGCAGCAAGGACCTGTTCGGCGACGGCTCCGTGCTGCTGGTCGATCTCGCGGGCCACACGCCGGGCAGCATCGGCGTATTGCTCGCGGTGGACGACGGCAGCCGCGTGCTGTTCGCCGGCGACGCCGTCTGGAGCAAGTTGCAGGTCGATCTGCTGCGGGAGAAGGCGCCCATGCCGGGCAAGCTGTTCGACGCCGACCGGGACGCCGCCTTCACCACGATCCATCGCCTGCACGCGCTGCCCGACGGCATCGAACTCGTCGCGAGCCACGACTACGCGGCCGTCACCGCCCGCGCGGCCAAGTAAACGCGGTCAGCCGACCACCACGGTTTCGGCCAGACGCGCCGTGATCAGCTCCTCGGCCTCGTTGACCATCCGGCCGATCAGCTCGGCGCAGGTCGGGATGTCGTGGATCAGGCCCTGGCACAGGCCGACCGACCAGATGCCCGCGTCCAGGTCGCCCTCCTCGAACACCCGGCGGCCGCGCGCTCCCGCCACCAGGTCCCGCACGTCGTCGAAGGTGCCGCCGGACTTCTCGATCTCGACGACCTTGCGGCTGATCTCGTTGTCCGCCACCCGCGCCGTGTTGCGCATGGTGCGGAAGATGAGCTGGGTGTCGCGCTCGGAGTTCGCGACGATCTTCTCCTTGACCTTCTGATCGATCGAGGACTCCTGCGTGCACAGGAACCGGGTGCCCATGTTGACGCCGTCCGCGCCGAGGGCGAGCGCGGCGACCAGGCCGCGGGCGTCGGCGATGCCGCCGGAGGCGATCATCGGGATGCTCAGCTCCCGTGCGGCGGCCGGGATGAGCACCAGGCCGGGGACGTCGTCCTCACCGGGGTGGCCCGCGCATTCGAAGCCATCGATGCTCACGCCGTCCACGCCGATCCGCTCGGCCTTCAGCGCGTGCCGCACGCTGGTGCACTTGTGCAGCACCTTGATGCCCGCGTCCTTGTAGTACGGCAGGAACGGTTCGGGGTTGCTGCCTGCCGTTTCGACGATCCCGACGCCGCTGTCGATGATCGCCCGCACGTATTCCGCGTACGGCGGCGGATTGATCGACGGCAGGATGGTGACGTTCACGCCGAACGGCTTGTCGGTGAGTTCCCTGGTGCGCTCGATCTCGCGGCGCAGGTCGTCCGGGGTCGGCTGGGTCAGCGCCGTGATGAAGCCGAGCCCGCCCGCGTTGGCGACGGCCGCGACGAGTTCGGCCCGCCCGACCCACATCATGCCGCCCTGCACGATCGGGTGTTCCACCCCGAACTTCTCGGTGAACCTGGTCCGCAGCATTGCGCTTCTCCTATGTCTCGCGCGGGCGTGCCGGTTCGCCCGTTCGGGTCGATGGTGACACGAGAATCGGCCCGTCTTCAACTCACAAGTGAGCCGTGGTTCGCATATCTGAGGATCTTCATCGCTGCCGTTTCCGCTTCGCAACCGCGCGGTGGTAGGTCAAATGGCCTGCTAGAAGAGTTCAACTCGAACCGGGCCCCAGCTCCGGGCTGATTAACCCGGATTCATTCCGCAATCTCTTGCCGGGCGTTTAAGTTAGTTGCTATTCTGCACGCGATTCAGCCCGTCGCCGCCGTCGGACAACCCGGCGGGCCGATGACGGTCCGAGAGGAGTTCGTGGCAATGACCACCGGGGCAGCAGCGCTCGACGAGCCGATCAGGTCGCGGCGTAATCACTGGAACAACCAGATCGCCGTGCACGCGCAGATGCGCCCGGACGCGGTCGCGATCCGGTTCCGTGGCGTGGACACGACTTGGCGGCAGTTGCACGAGCGGTCGCTGAAGTTCGCCGACGGACTGTCGCGCCGGGGCATCGGGTTCGGCGACCGGGTGCTGATCCTGGCGCTGAATTACCCGGAATACCTCGAGGCCGTGTTCGGCATCAACGCGCTGGGCGCGATCGCGGTCCCGGTCAACTTCCGGCTCACGCCGCCGGAGGTCGCCTATATCGTCGGCGACAGCGGGGCCGAGGCGGTCGTCACCGATACCGTGCTGCGGCCGCTGGCCGCCGCCGTGCGAGCGCAGGCGCCCGCCCTGGAGACCCTCGTGGTGATCGGCGGCGCGTCCGAGGACGGCGTGATCGGCTACGACGACCTGATCGCCGAATCGGGTGAGCCGCACACCCCGCTGGACATCCCCGAGGACACCCCCAGCCTCATCATGTACACCTCGGGCACCACCGGCAGCCCGAAGGGCGCGGTGCTTACCCACGCGAATATGAACGCGCAGGCGCTGACCTGCATCCGAGCGCTGGCGCTGGAACCGGACTCGATCGGGCTGTGCACCTCGCCGCTGTTCCACATCGCCGGTCTCGGTAGCCTCGCGCCCGCCTTCCTGCTGGGCTCGAAGACGGTGCTGCATCCGCTCGGCGCCTTCGACGCCGGTGAGTTCCTGGACGCGCTGGAGCGCGAGCAGGCCACCTCCGCGTTCTGCGTGCCCGCGCAGTGGCAGCTGGTCTGCGACCATCCGACGGTGAAGGATCGCAAGCTCGCGCTCGAGGTGCTCAGCTGGGGCGCCGCGCCCGCCTCCGACACCGTGCTGCGCGCGATGGCCGAGTGCTTCCCGAACTCGTTCAACGTCGCGGTGTTCGGCCAGACGGAGATGTCGCCGATCACCTGCGTGCTGGAGGGCAAGGACGCCATCCGCAAGCTCGGCTCGGTCGGCAAGGTGATCCCCACCATCCAGGCGCGCATCGTCGACGACGAGATGAACGACGTCGCGCCCGGCGAAGTGGGCGAGATCGTCTATCGCGGTCCCACGCTCATGCAGGGCTACTGGAACAAGCCGGAAGCCACCGCCGAGGCCTTCGCGGGCGGCTGGTTCCACTCCGGCGACCTGGTCCGCCAGGACGAAGAGGGCTTCGTCTACGTGGTGGACCGCAAGAAGGACATGATCATCTCCGGCGGCGAGAACATCTACTGCGCCGAGGTGGAGAACGTCCTGTTCGCGCACCCGAAGATCCGGGAGGCCGCGGTGGTGGGCCGCACGCACGAGAAGTGGGGTGAGGTGCCGGTCGCGGTGGTCGCCCTGCACAACCCGGACGACGAGCTGACCTTGGCCGAGTTGGAGCCGTTCCTCAACGAGAACCTCGCGCGCTACAAGCACCCCAAGGAGCTGGTGCTGCTTGCCGAGCTCCCGCGCAATGCGAGCGGCAAGGTGGTCAAAGTCCAGTTGCGCAAGGACTATTCGTCCTGAGCGTGCGGTGCGTTCGGTTTCACGTGAATCGGACGATGCACGCGGGCGCGGATGCGTAAGGTCGTCACATGGCGATCCGACGCATTCGCGCCGCCGTGCTGGCGCTGCACTGGCAGGTGAATGTCATTCGGTCGGAGGGGTTCTTCGGTCCCATGCTGGCCGCGCCGGTGGCGGCTTCTGGCGTCGTGGCGCGGGCGACGGACTTCCACGCCGCGGCGCTCGCGGCGCGGCTGCCGGTGGTCTTCACCCGGTTCACCATTCCGATCGGCGAAGGCGAACTGGTGCGCAACACCGGATTCATGCGCTCGGTCGGCGCGGCGCAGACCGAGTTCCGGCCGGAATCACCGGGCGCCGCGATCATTTCGGAGATGGCGGCGCAGCCGACGGAAGTCTTCGACAACCAGAAACTTTCCGGCCTGGCGGGCAGCAAACTGCCGGAATGGTTGGCCGATCAAGGGATCGAGACGCTCTTCGTCACTGGCGTCGCCACCAACCTGACCGTCGAGCAGACCACACGGCACGGCACCGATCTCGGCTTCACCGTGCACCCGGTAGCCGACTGCGTGGCCGCCGCCACCCCGGAAGCGCACGAAGCCGCGCTGGCCAACCTCGAACTCGTCACGGCGGGCAGCGTGCGCGCCGCGGACGCGCTGGAACTGATCAGCGGCTGAGCATCGCTCTCCTCGCGGAGGAAATGGCTTCTCGGCCCACACGGAAATCGGCCACATCGGAACCCCCGCACGAAGATCGGATAGCTCGGCTCTCGAGGAGCGGCCGATGGCGCACACCGACAAGCTGGTCGGCGGGGAAGGCCGGTCACGCACTCCGTCCGGCCAACCCTGGACCGATGAGGCGGACCACCTGCTGGTACGCCTCCCCGGCCGAGAGCGGTGGGTGTCCTTCCGCGATCGCGCCGAGCAGGCCGACCACACCCCAGGACAGGAACGTCACGGTGGTCGCGAACTCGTCTTCCGGCATCGTCAGCCGGTCGCGCAGCCGCTCGGCGAGGATCTGCGCGACCATCACCCGCGTGGTGCGCAGTAGCACGGTGCCGCTCTTGCGGCCGAGCAGCGCCCGGTAGATCTCCGGGTGACCGGCGGCCAGCTCGAACAGCGTGCGCACCGGCGCGAGCGGTTCGGGAGCGTCCGCGTCGGTCTCCGTCGCGGTCATGGACGCGCGCAGGTAGTCGGTGCTGCTGCGCAGCAGCAGATCGTCTTTGTCCCGGTAGTGGGTGTAGAACGTCGACCGCCCGACGTCCGCGCGCTCGAGGATGTCGCGGACGGTGATCCGGTCGTAGGCGCCTTCGACCATGAGTTCGATCAGCGCCCGGTGCAGCGAGGCCCTGGTGCGCCGGACCCGGCGATCGGCGCTGTCCTGTTCTTCCGGCACGGTGCCTCCCGGACAAATGTCTCGTACGCGTCCGGTTACGGACGGTTTCCGTGGCATTGATCCTGTTCGGCACCGCCATATCGGCAGATCCTGAACTCATGTCCGGAAACGAACACCAGTCTGCCACCGATAGCCGCCCCGACGTCGGAGTGCTGCTCACCCAACCGCGCCGCTACCGTGCCCTCAAAGCCGCGCTTCTACTCGGCCGGGCGAACCGCCTCAACGCCCGGCTCGCCGAGTTGGCTCGTCCCGCCGCCGGCGCCGAGGTCGTCGATGTCGGTTGCGGTCCGGGCGACCTCGCTCGCGTGCTCGCTCGCCGCGTCGGCCGGGTCACCGGCGTCGATCCGTCGCCGCAGATGATCGACTACGCGACCGCGCGCTCACACGGCCTGGCCAATTGCCGGTTCGAAGTCGGGACGGCACAGGATCTTCCGCTGCCCGACGCGTCCGCCGATCTCGTGACCTCGACCTTCGCGATGCATCACATCCCCGCGTCGCACCGTGCCGACGCCATCGCGCAGATGTTCCGGGTATTGCGCCCGGGCGGTCGGCTGCTGCTCGCCGACACGCTGCCGACCGATCCGTTGCTCTCCACCGTGGTGCGCGTCATGGCGAGATTCGCGGCGCACCGCACCCACGATGCCGATCACGACCACGGTGATCCACTGGCGGGCATCGATATCCGCCGGTATCGAGACGACTTGCGCGCGAACGGTTTCGAAAGTGTCGAATTCGTCGTCGTTCGCCCCGCGACCGCCGTGCTGCTGGCGAACAAACCAGGCGAGACCGCCGCTTAGATCAGGTCCTTCTTCGCCAGCCAGCGCATCGCGCCCCAGCCGCAGAACACCGGAAGCCAGCAGGTGAGCACCCGGTAGAGCAGCACCGAGGGCACCGCGATGTTCGCGGGCAGGCCGAAGGCGGCCAGACCACCGATCAGCGCCGCCTCGACCGCGCCGACACCGCCCGGGGTCGGCGCGGCCGCGGCCAGCGTGCCGCCGATCATGGTGACGATCGTGACGGTGATGAAGGTGGTGCCGCCGCCGAACGCCTGCACGCTGGCCCACAGCGCGCCCGCCATACCGACGGTGAGCGCCGCGCATCCGCCGATGATCACCGCGGAACGTTTGGGATCGCGGGCCAGGTCGGCGAGTTCGCCGATGACCTCCTGCAACTGCGGCCGCACCGCGTCGTTCAGCCAGCGGCGCAGTTTCGGCACGAACATGAACGCGCCGACGATCCCGACGCCCACGCCGGCGAGCAGATACAGCACCGTGGCGTGCGGGACGAAATGCGACAGGTCCGTCGAGGTGCCCGCCAGGATGCTGAACGCGAGCAGCAGGCCGACATGCGTGATCACCTGCACCGCCTGTTGCAGCGCGACCGCGGCGGTGGCGCGCACCGTGCCGATACCTGACTTCTGCAGAAATCGCACGCTCAACGCGAGTCCGCCGACGCCTGCGGGGGTGGTGGTCGCGGCGAAAGTATTGGCGACCTGCATGATGAGCAGATTCCGGATGTTCACCGCGCCGAACGCACAGGCCCACAGCGCCGCCGCCGCGCCGACGTAGGTCAGGGCGGAGACGAGCAGCCCGAGCAGCGCCCACCACCAGTTCGCCGTGCGCAGCTGGGTGAAGAAGGTCGGCACGGCGCTGATGAACGGGTAGGCGACGTACACCAGCCCGATCAGCAGGACCAACTGGATGATCTGGTTGCGGGAGAACCGGGTGATCTGCTCGGCTTCGATCCGGTCCTGACCGGTCTGTTTGCGCACCTCGTCGCGGGCGTCGGACAGCGCGGTCTTCCATTCCGGGACCGCTTTGCGGATGCCGGTCGGTATGGCCGACTTGGTCAACCGGCCCGCCGCGGCGAGTACCCGCGCCTCGCCCAGGGTTTCGATCGCCGCGCGCACGGCGGGCTCCTTGCCGAACGTCGCGGTGGTCGTCACCAGCAACTGGGCGATGTCGGATTGCAGTTGCGCGTCCGACGCTCCGTATTCGGCGTTGCCGAAGCCGCCGAACAGCGTGACGCCGTCGGCCACGCGGATGTCGACCGGCCGCAGGTCGCCGTGTGAGATCTGCTTCTGTTGCAGAGCGTCCAGCGCTCGCCACACTCCGGGCAGCACTTCGGCGGACTGTTCGGTGATCGCCGTGCCGCACGGCTGCGTGTGCGCGTACAACATCCAGCCACGCGACAGCGCGGCGACCGCGACGGGGGTGCCGCTGCCGAGCCCCAGGTCGGCGACGGCGATCGCCATGAGCGCGCGATGCTCGACCGCACGGTGCATGGAACCGTGGATGGCCGCGGTTTCGCTGGAGCGGAAGGTCAGCCAGCGCCACAGCTGGCGCAGCGCGCCGAAACTGCGCTGGTTCTTGCCGAACATCTCGACGAGCAGCTCGCGTTCCGGCCCTTCGATGGCGGCGGCGAGCACCAACGGACCGCGGCCCGCCGGATGCACCACGGTGAACCCGGTGACCGTGTGGCCGCGTTTGGCGAGCACCCGCACGGCCGCGTCGAGCGGGACCTCCAGCGCGGGCGTGCCCACCACGAGCACGATCACCGCGCCGACCAGCCAGCCGACCGCGAGCCCGAACATCGCCCGGGCGGGCACCACGGTGCTGACCACGAGGTGGATCGGCGCGAACGCCAGCAGCAGGAACCACAACCAGCGCCGCGGGCGGGTGGGCAGCCACGGACTGGCGACGGTGAGCATGGCGGCGATCATCGCGATCCAGCGCGGATCGTCGAGGAACTGGGACAGGAAGGTGTCCAACCGGTCCGGCACCTGCAGATGCCATTTCGGCGCGGAGAGGCCGGTGCCGGTGATGGACAACAGCAATCCCGCTACCGCCCCGGCAGCGGCGTAGCCGGCGAGCAGCTTCCACTGCCTGCCGATGATCAGCTCGATCAGGATCGCGAACGGCAGCGCGAGAATCGCCATGCCATAGACCAGGTACACCAGGTTCGACTGGTCCGGGTTGAGGAAACCGACGATGGTGGAGACCGAGCGTTCCAGGGCCAGCCATTCCGGGCGGGTGATCAGTGAGGCCGCGATCACGACCGCCACCCACAGTGTTGCGAGGACGACCCGGATGATGTCGCTCGTGCGCCGGATCAGCGGCTGTAGCAGGCTCCCCGTGACCGGGATCTCCCGCCCGTCCACTCGCATGCTCGCCCGCCTCTCCGGGTATTCAGGCCGTACTGGTTGGAGCCGCGAGACCCGCGTTCAGGTCCTGCGTCGAGTGCCGCTCCCCTTTTCTGGGCGTACCCGGTGAGTTACCCATGTGCGTACGAAGTCTGTTGTTACGTTCGCTGCACGATACCGGCTGGTGTGGACGATCCGGCTCGCGGAACCCCGCCGCTGTCTCCGCTCGGTTGTGCAGTGTGCCGGACATCACTCACGCTCGAGGTTGATCTTCACATCAGTGTCAAGTTTCAGCATGAGGGCATGGACAACGAACTCTTCGAGTACAGCCCGATCATCGATCGTCCGCCGTTGCGGTGGCCCGGCGGTGCCAGGGTCGCGTTCTATGTCGGGCTCAATGTCGAGCACTATCGGGTGGACCGGCCGTCCACGAGCATCTTTCCCGGTACCGCCGGGCTCGCGCCGGATCCGCTGAACTACGGCTGGCGTGATTACGGACCGCGGGTGGGCATCTGGCGGGTGATCGAGGTGCTCGACCGGCACGGTATCCGGGCCAGCGCGTTGCTCAATTCCGATGTCGCCGAGCGGTATCCGCAGATCATCGCGGCGGGTGTACGGCGGGACTGGGCGTGGCTCGCGCACGGGAAGAACAACTCGATCTTCCAGCCGGACGTTCCGGCGGAGGAGGAGGGCGCCTACCTCGCCGATGTGGTCGCGACCATCGAGCGCGCGACCGGACGGAGGCCGCGCGGCTGGATGGGGCCCGCGCTCACCGAGTCCTTCCGCACCCCGTCGCTGCTGGCCGAACTCGGCCTCGGCTACGTCCTCGACTGGACCAACGACGACCAGCCCTATCCCCTGTCGGTACCCGGCGTGCTCAGTGTCCCTTACTCGGTGGAACTCAACGACAACACACTGTTCCTCGGCAAAGCCACCAGCGGACCGGATTTCGTGCGCATGGTCCGCGATCAGTTCGACCAGCTCTACGCCGAGTCGGCCGACAGCGGGCGGGTCATGGCGCTGGCCCTGCACCCCTTCGTGATCGGGCAGGCTTTCCGGATCAAATACCTGGACGAAGCACTCGCATACGTGTCGGGCCACCCGGGAGTGTGGCTGACCACCAGCGACGAGATCGCCGCCCACTACTCCAGCGCGTCGGTGCTTGCCGAACCCGCGCGAGCCGATGACGATCGGGTCAGGTAAACCCGATGTGCGAGAGGCAGCGATGGCAGCGCAGGAACAGACACAGGACCAGGACCTCACCGGAAAGACGGTGGTGGTGACCGGCGCGAGCTCGGGCATCGGCGCCGCGGCGGCGCAGCGGCTCGCGGCTCGCGGCGCCACCGTCGCCGTCGTCGGCCGATCACCGGAGCGCACCGCCGAGGTGGCGGCGAAGGCGGGCGCGCAGCCGTTCGTCGCCGATTTCGCCCGGCTCGACGACGTGCGCAAGCTGGCCGACCAACTGCTCGACCGGTACCCGACGATCGACGTGCTGGCCAACAACGCGGGCGGCGCGTGGCCCAAGCGGACGGTCACCGACGACGGCAACGAACTCACCTTCCAGGTCAATCACCTGTCCCCGTTCCTGCTGACCAACCTGCTGCTGGAGCGTTTGACCCGTTCGCGGGCCCGGGTGGTGAACACCGCGAGCACGACCTACCGGATGGCGAAGCTGGACTTGGACACGGCCAACGCGCCGACCGGCTCGTTCAACCAGCTCGGCGCGTACGGCGCGTCCAAACTGGCGAACATCTTGTTCACCAGGGAACTGGCCCGCCGCACCGAGGGCACCGGCATCACCACCGCGGCCTTCCACCCCGGTGTGGTCGCGACCCATGTCTACGACAACGCGCCGCTCGGCTTCGGCTGGTTCGTCCGGTCTCCGCTGGCGCGCCCGTTCTTCATCCAGCCGGACAAGGGCGCCGAGCCGCTGGTGCATTTGGCCACGACCGCCGACGGTGCGGCGATCAACGGCCAGTACTTCCATCGTTTCCGACTGGAGCCGCCGCGCAACAAGCAGGCGGTCGACGCCGATCTCGCGGGACGGCTCTGGACGCTGTCCGAGCGGGCCACCGGGCTCACGTCGACCGAATAGATAGTCAGGCGGTCACGGTTCTGCGAGCCGGAGCGAGGAGCCCGCTGCCCGCTCCGGCTCGATACCGACCCCGTACACCCCACCGGACACCGCGCTCGCATCCAGCTCGACGATCGCCCGCGCGACCTGCTCGGTGGGGACCAGGGCCGGAAAAGTGGTCGGGGCGATCGCGTTCGCGCGCACGCCGAACTCGGCGAACTCGGCGGCGATATTGCGGGTCAGCTGGTTGAGCGCGGCTTTCGACGCGGAGTACAGCGTCTGTGCCGGGTAGACCTCCGAGCCGGAGATGCTCGAGACATTGACGATGTTGCGGTTGCGCGCGCGATTCTCGGGGCCCGCGTGCAACCAGCATCGTTGTGCCAGCCGCGCCGAAAGACGCAGGGGTACGGCTACGTTCAGCGCGAAGTGCGGCTCGAAGTCGTCCAGCGCCGCGTCGCCGTCGACGATGCCGCCCGGATGCAGCCGGACGTGCGCCGCGTTGTTCACCAGCAGGTCGACTCCGCCGAACCGGGCCAGCGCCAGATCGACCACCCGTTCCACTTCACCCGGCTCGGTCAGATCCGACCGCACCACGAACACACGGGAATCGTTCTCGGGCACGGTCGCGTCCGGCGCCAGCGGATCGATGTACCACTCCAGCTGCGACGGCACCGCGGGTGTGCGCGTGCGGCACACGGCGACGATGTCGTAGTCGCGGTAGTAGGCCTGGCAGAACGCGTCGCCCAGTGTGCCGCTCGCACCGGTGAGCAGGCAGACGCGGCGTTCACCAGTGGACAATCTTGTCTCCTCCCCAGCGCCGTTCGGCGTCCGCCTTGGTGCGGTGCACCCACATCACCACGCTGTTGCGGTCGTTGACGTTGTTGCCCGCGAACGTGTGCCAGGTGCGCGGGGTGACCTCGAACAGCAGCAGCGAATTGTCCAGCGGCGGGACGAGGGACACCGACGGCAGCGCGGCTCCCTGGGCGACGTGGTCGTACAGCGCGGTCTCGCCGCCGTCGCCCGGCTGCCATCCTGGATTGCCCAGATAGAACAGCACCGCGACGCCGCGCACGGTCTCGCGCGCGTCGACACCGGGCGCGCGTGCCCCGGTCTTGGTGTGCACGGTGGCGTCGGGCAGGCGTACTTCGCCGGGACCGGGCGGCGGGCCGGGGAACCAGGCCGGGTTGAGATCGTTGTGCGGCCAGCCGAACGGGCTGCCCGGCCCGTGGTGGTGCACCGATCCTTCGACGTCGCCGGTCGGTTCGACACCCCCGAGCCGGGCGACCAGGTCGTGCCACTCGCGTGAGGTGAACACCGCGAGCGGGCCGTCGCGTAGGTCCCCCAGCCGAATTCCGTCGGCGCTGTAGCCGTCGGCGACCGGGGCGATCAGGTCGGGGCGCTCGCCGCGAACCCGCTCCAGTTGCTCGGTCAACCGCTGATAGAACTCGGGAACGAAGACATCGCGGGCGTACACGTGCGGAAAGGGCCTGCTGCGCCGGATCCAGCGTCGGTGGGCGAACAACTCTGCGAACCACTGCGGAACCGGCGGTGTCGCGAGCTCCGGCTCGGTTGTCACCATTACTCCCTCCCGGTCGAACCTCCGTGATCATATTGCCCGTACCCGGAACACGCGGGCCGGTCGCGGCCCTGCGAAGATCAGGCGGGTGAGCCGGGATCTGCGTGTGTGTTTCGTCGGGGATTCGTTCGTCGCCGGTGTCGGCGACCCGGATTTCCGGGGGTGGGTGGGCAGGCTCGCGTCCGCGGCACATGCGGAAGGGATTCCGCTGACGGCCTACAACCTCGGGGTGCGCAGACAGACCTCGGCCGAGATCGTGCGGCGCTTCCGCGCCGAATGCGCGCCCCGCCTGCCGGACGGCGTAGACGCGCGGGTCGTGCTCTCCTTCGGCGTGAACGACGCCATGCACGAGAACGGCGGTTCGCGGGTCGCGCCCGAGGAGTCGGCGGCCAACCTCGGCGAGTTGCTCGCGCAGGCGGGCGAGCGAGGGTGGCAGGTGCTGATGGTCGCTCCGCCGCCGATCGCCGACGACGAGCACAATGCCCGCACCGCCGCGCTGGACGAGCGATTCGCGCGGGTCTGCGCCGCGGCGGAGGTGCCGTACGTCCGCGTGCACCAGCTACTGCGCGACAGCGCGGTGTGGGCCGCCGACGTGCGCGCGGGTGACGGGGCGCACCCAGGGGCCGCGGGTTACGAGGAGATCGCCGCGCTCATCGCTCCGCAGTGGCGCGCGTGGCTGTCGCGGTGACACGTCGATTACGGAGCGAATAGTCCTAATCTGTCTCAGACAGAACGGGCTACTATTTCGAATTCGGCGTCACCGACCCGGCGTTGCACCGAAATCCAGTGCGCCCCATAGTGACCGGAATTACCCGATCGACATTCCCCGCTTGGCCGCCTCTGCCCGCCGTCTCCGCGCGGGCTCCAGATCCAGCGTCGGCGAACCGGCCTTCGGCCCCTCGTCCGAGACGAACGCTTCGCTCAATTCCGGTACCCAACGGACGATCTCGTCGCGATAAGGACCTTCGGTCTCCAGCTGACCGAGCACGCCCACGAGCGTGAGGAACGAGCGGGCGAACGGCGTGAAGTAGGCGGGCATGGTCAGCTGCCGGACCACATTGGTCAATCGAGGATTGGTGGTGCGCAACACTTGTCGCCGCAACCAGCGGGTGGTCAGCCGGTAGGTCTCGTGCCGGAAGGGTTCACCGCAAGGAGTGATGGCGGCGTAGAGCGCGTCGCTGTCGAGAGCGAGTCCGTTCGCCACGAAGCCGTGTCGGCGCGTGGCGTCCGCCAGATCTCCTGGCCCGCCGCGGAATATCGCTTTACAGCAGTCGAGCGTCAGTTCGCCGAAACCCGCAGGAGGCCACGGGCTGCACGCGCCGAAGTCCATGACGCCGAGCCGGCCGTCCGGCAGCACGCGGAAGTTGCCCGGATGCGGATCGGCGTACAGCAGGCCGTGGCGAGCCCAGCCGGAGGTCACGAAGCGGACCATGAGCATGCCCACCCGGTCACGCTCGGCCTGCGTGCCCGCGGCGAGGACGCGCGGTACGGGTGTGCCATCGATCCATTCGCTGATCAGCACGTCACCATGCTGCGCAACCACATTCGGCACATAGAAGTCGGGATCATCCGCGTAGGCCGCGGCGAAGGCGCGCTGATGCTCGGCTTCCGCCGCATAGTCGAGTTCCCCGGCGACCGACGCGCAGATCGCTTCGGTCACCGCCTTCACGTCCGCGCCCGGAAGGAAAACGGTGGCGAGATAGGAGATCCGGCGCAGGTGGTCCAAATCGCGGGCCACCGCCTGCCTGCCGCCGGGATACATCACCTTGACCGCGACCGGTCTGCCGTCGTGCCAGATCGCGCGGTGCACCTGCCCTAGCGAGGCCGCGGCGGCGCGTCGATCATCGAATTCGCGGAAGTGCGAATCCCATTCCGTCCCCATGCTTTCGGCTATGGCAGCGCGGACGGTGTGCGGCAGCATCGCGGGCGCGGCGTCCTGCAACCTGCTGAGCGCGATCCGGTACGGCTCGGCCACCTCCCGCGGCAGCGCCAACTCGTAGATGGCCAGCAGTTGCCCCAGCTTCGCGGCGCAGCCTTTCAGCTCGCCGAGCACCTCGAAGATGTGCTGCGCGGTGCGGAGCTGAATGTCCCGATTGACTTCTTCGGCCGATCTGCCGAGCGCCCGCTTGCCGATGCCCGCGGCCTGCCGTCCCGCGAAGGCCATCGGCAGCGCGGCCAGTTTCGCGCCGCGAACAGCGCCGTGAACAGGTGGTTTATCGTGGGAACGCGACGCGAAGAGCCGGGATCGTTTGCCCGCGGCCCCCGGCTCGGGGCGCTCTCCGATGGGCCGGATGGTCATGACTCACCTCACAGTCGCGGGCACAAGTGTGACACAGGTGCAGTACCCGACAGTAGGGCTTAGACTGTCTGGGACGTGTTCGAAAGTAGTCGAAAGGTGACTTCGATGGGATCCCAGACGGTGGTCGCCGACGTTGCCGACGAGCTGGCGCGCCGGGTTGCCGCGGGGGAATATCAGCCGGGGGATCTCATGCCGTCGGTGCGTCAGGTCGCCGAGGAATTCGATATGAACCGTGCGACCGCGCAGCTGACGCTGGGCAGGCTGGAGTCGTACGGTTTCGTCGAAGCCCGGCGCGGCAAGGGATTCACGATCCGTGACGTCCGAGAGGCGGGCGGGGTGGACGTGTACCGCCAGCTGTTCCGCTTCTCGATTCCCATGCCGGACATCGCGATGGAGATGTTCCGCGACATCGTGGACGTCGAGCGCAATCTCGTGCTCGAGACGCTGCTCGCCTACACCGGTGGCGAACAGCGGATCGATTCGGCCGAATTGAAATCCACCATCGACGAGCTCGAATCGCTGGCGCGTCAGCAGGTTCCGGATCTGCGGCAGATGCTGGCGCTCGAGGTCGCGCTGGTGCGCAGACTGCTGACCACGCTCGGGCTCCCCATGCAGCGGGCGATCTTGAACTCGATCGGCGAGACGGTGCTCGAGGTGCCGGAGGCGGTCGAAGCGTATTTCGCGGGCGCGCCGGATCTGCACGTTCTGGTCTGGCGGGCGCTGGCCGCGGTGTGGGATTCCGGCTCGGGGCCGAGCGAGGCTCAGCTGGCGCTGTTCGAGGATCTGTTCGGCATGTACCACGAGAAGGTGATCGCGCGCTTCGGGGAATTGGTGGTAGGCGTCGAGGAAAGCGCCGGCGTGAACCAGGCCGCCACCGCCTAGTCGTTTCGTACGCTGCACAGTGCGTCTGGGACGATTTGTGCCGACCATCCGCTCGTTGTGCCGAAGTCGGCTGGGCCACCGCGTTCCCTGAGGGCATCTGTCCCAGACGCTAATGGGTCGAATGGGATGAATCGGCCGCCGGCTCGCGTGGGTGTTCGGGCCGCTGTGCACCGCGACGGCCGCGACGAAATCGTCTCCGGCACAGGGTCTCAGCGGCGCGACCGAGTGCTTCTGGGCAGCGGGGTCGAGTTCGGCCCGAAGCCGTGAACCGGGGATCGCACCGGCGTAGGGGTGGCCGCCGCTACGCCGGTGCGATCGTCCCGGACTTTCGACCGGACAGATGCCGCGCGGCCATACCGCACGGCATTGCCGTCCCGGAATCGACGCCCGGACTCAGGCCCCGCCGTTGAGCTTGTTGAGGCGCTCGCACGCCTCGACGTACTCCTGGATCAGGCGGTTGACCACATCCGCGGAACGCTCCACCCGATTCATCATGCCGACGATCTGGCCGACCGGATTGAAGTTGACGTCCTTGGCGGCCTCCGGATAACGGTGCCCGCGCTTCACGCCTTCCAACGCGACCATCATCTGCAGCGGCATCGGCAGCGGGTCGGGTGTATCGGCCCGCTCCCACGCCTCGGTCCAGTCGTTGCGCAGCATGCGGGCGGGCTTGCCGGTCCATGCGCGCGAACGCACGGTGTCGTGGCTGGTCGCGTCGATGTAGGTCTGCATCTGGGCGGGCGGCACGTTGGCTTCCTCGACGGTGAGCCACACCGAGCCGGTCCACGCGCCCGCTGCGCCCATCGCCATCGCGGCGGCCACCTGGCGGCCGTTGCCGATGCCGCCCGCGGCCAGCACGGGCAGATCGCCGACGGCATCGATGACCTGCGGCCACAGCACCATCGAGGAGACCTCGCCGCAGTGGCCGCCGCCCTCGGTGCCCTGGCAGACCACGAAGTCGAGGCCGGCACGCTTGTGGTTGAGCGCGTGCTTGACCGAACCGCACAGCGCGCCGATCAACCGGCCGGAATCCTGCACCTGCTTGATCACGTCCTCGGGCGGGGTGCCGAGGGCGTTGGCGACCAGCTTCGCCTTCGGGTGCCGCAGAATCACCTCCACCTGCGGGCCCGCTGTGGTGGCGGTCCAGCCGAGCAGTTGGTTGTGGTGCTCGCCTTCGGGCAGCTTGGGCACGCCGTGGTCGGCGAGGATCTTCTCGGCGAAGTCGCGGTGACCCTGCGGGACCAGTTCTGCCAGCTTGGCTTCGAGTTCCTCCGGGCTCAGTCCATCGATGCCCTTGCCCTCGTACTTGGAGGGAATCACCAGATCGACGCCGTATACGCCCTGTACGTGCTCATCCAGCCAAGCCAACTCGACCTCGAGCTGCTCGGCGGTGAAGCCGACGGCGCCGAGCACGCCGAGTCCGCCCGCGTTGCTGACCGCGGCCGCCACGTCGCGGCAGTGAGTGAAGGCGAAGATAGGGAATTCGATCCCGAGCCGTTCGCAGATTTCGGTACGCATGGCGTGCTGGTCTCCCTAACTGCTCCGCCGCGAACGGCGCGGCGCAGATGTACTAGAACGAGTTGCATAAGTGGCGCTCGGTTCGGCCTGGTCGCCGCACGTCGAGTCCACCGCGAGCCGCTGATATCGCCATGAAGCGGCTGCGGCATCCTCGACTGGCCTTCGCACCATGCCTCGACAGTAACACGTTCTAGTTTTCTGCGGAATGTGATGCCGGATCAGGCGGTGGCGCGCTCCAGTTCGGCGAGCGACTCCTCCAGGTGGTCGAGCAGACGCGGCAGCTGCGGCACACTGCGACGGCAGCCGACCAGGCCGAAGTCGAGATTGCCCGCGTTGGAGGTGAGCGTGATGTTCACCGCCTGACCGTCGAACGGGATCGACAGCGGGTAACTCGCGTCGAGACGCGCGCCGTTCCAGTACATCGGCTCTCGCGGCCCAGGCACGTTCGAGATGACGATGTTGAAGGTCGGACTGGTCCACGGGATCAGCGCGGGCACGAGGTTGAGGGCGAGCGGGCTGAGCATCAGTGCCGACAACGCCATCGTCTGATTGCACGACAGCGTGCGGTAGACGTCCTTGCCGTCGCGCATCGACGCGGTGACCACCTGCAGGCGCTCCAGCGCATCGGCGATGTCGGTGCCGAGGTTGCACAGCACCGCGCCGACCTTGACCCCGTTGGTCTCGTCGTCGTCCTCGGCGCGCAGCGACATCGGCACCATCGCGACCAACGGCTTGTCCGGCAGAGCGTCTCGTTCCAGCAGGTAGCGCCGCAGCGCGCCCGCCGACATGGTGAGCACCACGTCGTTGAGCGTCGAGCCGGTCGCCTTCTTCACTTGCTGCAACCGTTCCAACGGCCAGGACCGCACCACCGCACGGCGCGCGCCGCCGATCGGGACGTTGAACATGGTGCGCGGCGCCGCGAACGGCAGGGTCAGCTGCTGCCGCGACAGCGCGGTGCGCGCGGCACGCAGCACCGATGCGCCGGATGTCGCGGCGGAGAACAGGTTTCGCGCCACACCATCCGTACCGGACGGCGTCCTACGCCTGCCCCGAGGCAGGTGCCACGGCACGCGCGTGACACTCGAGGACGGATCGCCGGTCAGCGTGCGCCGGAGCAGACGCTGGGCGGAAACGCCGTCGATCAACGCGTGATGCATCTTCGAATACAGTGCGAACCTGCCGTCGGCGAGGCCCTCGATAAGGTGGAACTCCCACAGCGGGCGGTGCCGGTCGAGCAGACTGCCGTGCAGGCCGGAGACCAGCTCAACGAGCTGGTCCATGCGTCCCGGCCCGGGCACGGCCAGCCGCCGCACGTGATAGTCGAGTTCCACGTCCTCGGCGCGCGTCCACGCCATCTGCGGAGACCCGAAGATCGTCGCGGGATGCTTGCGAAAGGCCGGATCGATGTCGGTGCTGCGTAATAGCTTGTCGTGCACTTGTGCGGCGAAGTCCGTTCCGGCGTCCTCCGGCGGCTCGAACAGCTGCAACGCTCCCACGTGCATCGGCTGTTCGCGGGATTCGGCGAGCAAGAAGACGGCATCGACCGGCGCGATGAATTCCATGATGGGTCGCCCCCTGACGACATGGTGAGGATGTTCGGAGTTCGAATCGACCACGTTGTCGGCGGGCCCGCGCAGCCATGAAACCGCCGCGACACGACAAACTTACCCGGGCGCGACGGACCGCGTTCGGTGAATCACCGAACCTTCGAGGCCAGCAGGTAGGCCTGCCCGAACCGCTCGTCGGGACCGGGCTCGCGCACCATGCGAGCGATCATGGCGAACCCGGCGTCACCGAGCAGACGCGCGAGACGCTTCGGCGCCCACCGGTAGGCGCGAGTCACCTTGTGGTCGAAGGCTTCCACCGCGTCGGGCTGGTCGGCCGTCTGGAAAGCCAGCAACACGTGCCCTTTGCTTGCGAGTACCCGATGGAACTCGCTCAACACGTGCGGCACGCGATCCGGTGGGAGGTGAATCAACGAATACCACGCGACTATGCCGCCGAGCGCTTCGTTGCTTATCGGTAGCTGCTCTACGGAGCCTCGCGCGAAAAGTAGCTGCGGATGTTCCACGCGGGCCAGCTCCACCATTCGCGGCGAGAGATCGATCCCGAATACCCGCGCACCCAACGCAGCGAGGTGTCCGGTGATCCGTCCCGGGCCGCAGCCGACATCGGCGATCGGGCCGGAGCCGTTGCCCGCCACCGATTCCACGAAGGCGCCGAGCATCGCCCGATCGAGCACCGCACCGGCGAGGTGGTGGCGGAAAAGCTCGGTGTAGAGCTCGGCGACGTCGTCGTAGGCGGCTCGGGTGACGGCCACGTCAGGGTGTTCGTCTGCGAAGTCTTCGGTCGAATCCAGCACCCGGAGCAGCGTATTACGTGCTCACTCCCCCGAATCGAATGCCAGGGCGACGGCGAGGCCGTCCTCGTAGACGCGGTGCCGGGTGATCAGGCGCCGTGGCGATCACCTCTCGGGTAATTGGGCGGCAGCCTCCGGCGCGGCGGGCGCGTTCGCTCGTGCCGCTGTGTCGCGACCGCGCGCGGTTCCCAGCACGGAACCGAGGATGACCAGCGGGAAGCCGATCGCCATGCCCGCGGTCAGCGGCTCGCCGAGCGCCGTGACGCCGAGCAGGATCGCCACCGCTGGATTGATGTAGGTGATCACCGTCGCACGGGCCGGGCCGACCTCGGCGATCAGCGCGAAGAAGAACAGGAACGCTACGGCCGTGCAGATCACCGCGAGGCCGAGCACCGACCAGGCCGCGTCGGCGGTGATGCGCGACGGGCGTAGCCACCCCGCGAACGGCGCGTAGATCACCGCCGCCAGCAGCAGCGATGCGGTCACCACACCGAGCGGGGGCAGATCGGCCAGTGCGCGATTGATGACGATCGGACCGATCGCGTAGCCGACCGTGGTGAGCCCGATCGCCGCGATCGCCGCCGGATTCCCCGAATCGACATCCAAGCCGACGAGCGCGGCGACGCCCGCGAACCCGACGAGCAGGCCGACCACCCGGCGCGCGTCGAACCGGTCGTGGCCGAGCACGGTCACGATCACCACGGCGATCAGCGGCACCGCCGCGATCAGCAAGCCGACCGTCGAACTGTGCAGCGTGGTCTCGGCGTACCCGATCAGGAACCACGGCCCGGTGATCTCCACCAGGGTGTAGAGCAGCAGAGGCCGCCATCGCCGGAACACCGGCGCCAGCGCGTCGGCGTAGAGCGCGACCGGCAGGAGTAGCAAGCCACCGATCAGCGTGCGGCCGAACGCGACCACGATCGGGTCGAGATCCTCCACCGCGATGCGGATCATCGCGTACGGCACGCCCCAGATCACGCCCATCGCCAGGAAGAGGGCCCACCCGCGGCGGGTCATCGCACGACCACGGCGCGGTGCGGACGGACGGCGACCGATTCGGTGCCGGGGGTTGACAACATGCTCCGCTCGCTTTCGACCACTGGGAGCTTATCCAGGTGATCCGATCATCCGACAGATCCACTTCCCCGCTCCGGCAAGGCCGGTTCGCTCCGGTTCCATGTCCCGTTCGTCCTATTTGAGCGAATGATGCGCGATTGCAACGTTGTTCGGGCTAGTCTTCGCCCGGAGCGAAGGGAAGGCATCATCGTGGTCGACGTCATCCGCCGACTGGCCCCGAGCGAGGAGATGTTCGCCGCGGGCGAGGTCTTCATCGGTTATGCGGCACGGGTATCCGGTCGGTTGGACCTGCCCGCGTTGACAGCCGCCTTCGAGGCAGTCGCCCTGGCGCATCCCATTCTGCGGGCCCGCATCGAGTCGTCCGCCGACGGCGGTCGAGTCTTCACCGTGACGGACGTGGCACCCCAGGTCTTCGTCGCCGACGGCGATACCGAATTCGCATTCACCGGCGCGAAATTCGACCAGCGCACCGGCGTCTGTGGGCTGTGCGTGGTACGCGACGGCGACACCGCGAGCGTCACCCTCGTGATCCATCACAGCATCGCGGACGCGTTCCACGCGTTCGCCATCGTCACCGAGTTCTGGGCCGGGTATCGAGACGCGGTCGGCGGAAAGATCCCCGAGTCGCCGGTGCACGCGTTCCCCGAATCGGTCGAGCATCTGCTCGCGGCGCGAGGCATCGAGAAGATGGCGCTGCCCGGAGCCGGGGCCGCTGCTACCGCGCCGCAGATACCGCAGCCGCGCGACGACGACTATCCGACGCTGCACACCACCCGATGCCGGCTCTCCCGAGAGGAGACCGCGGCGCTGGTCGCCCTCGGACATCGCGAGAACGTCACGGTGCACGGTCTGGTGTCGGCGGCGCTGTTGCGGACCGAAGCCGAGATCCGCGAGCTACCGCTCACCGGGCTGCTCTACCTGTACTCCGTCGACCTGCGGACCAGGGTGAGCCCCGAAATCTCCGCCACCGAAGGGACGAACGTCCTCGGTTTCGCCAATTACCTCTCCCCCGAATCCGCCGTCACGCTGGTGGAATCGGCCCGCGGCATCAGCGCGGCGCTGCAGGCGGGCCTGGCCGCGGGCATCGTGCAACGCACGCCGTTGAGCATCCCCGACATGGCGGCGGCGCCGCGACCGGCTTTGCCCGGCGTGGTCATCGCGACCAACTGGGGCACTATCCCGCCGCTGCCCGAGCAGGACGAGCTGCGCATCGACGACTTCCACTCCACCATGCTCGCGAAGCCGGACCTGACCGGCCGCCGTCCGCAGCAACCGGGCGGCGGCACCTGCGTCATCAGCACTTTCGCCGGACGGCTGAGTGTGGAGATCCATCATCCTGAGGAATTCACCCAGCTCCAACGCCATCGCGTCGAAGTGCTGGCCCGCAACCTTCGCGCCGTGCACGACTGATTCCGCCCGACACCGAGCGCACCCGGTTACACGTCACTACTCGCGCGTTGGCGGGCAATACGCCGCGGGGGGGGGGGGGGGCCGCGGGCGGGGGGGGGGGGGGCGCCGGCGCGGGGGGGGGGGGGGGGGCGGCCGGGGCGGGGGGGGGGGGGGGGGGGGGGCGGGGGGGGGACGCCCCCCCCCCCCCCCCCCCCCCCCCCCCCCCCCCCCCCCCCCCCCCCCCCCGCCCGCCCCCCCCCCCCCCCCCGCGGGTCGATCAGTTCGACGCCTTCGCGGTCGCGGTGGTGGTCGGCGCCGCGGAGTGCGTTGTCGTCGTGGTCGATTCGGTGGTGGTGGTCGGCTTCGTCGTCTCGACCGGCGCCGCGACCGGAGCAGGCGCGGGCGTGGTGGTGGTGACCACCGGCGCCGAGGTGGTGGTCGAGGTCGGCGCCGTCGTCGTCGGCCGGTCCGTGGTGCCGGTCGTCGTAGGGGCGGCGCTGGTCGGCTTCGGTGCCGTGGTCGAGCTCTTGGCGGGTTCGGTCGTCGGAGCCGCCGAGGTGGTCTCCGCCGCCTTGTACACGGCGGCCAGGTCCGCCTCCTGCGGCTTGGACGTCGGGTCGACCTGCTTACCGGCCTGCGCCTGCTTCGCCAGATGGGTGAGCCACGCGGCCGCGTACTCCGCCGAGGTCAGCGGCTTGCCCGCGGCGGGGTCCGCGTCGTCCCAGTAGTCGAAGTGGTGACCGGTGTGATTCGGGCCCAGCGTGAGGTTGTACGGGTCGCTGAGGATGACCGGGATCGTGTTCTGGTTCGTCACGATGAGCCCGACGATCTCGTTGAGCACCTTCTGCGGCAGGTAGGCCAGCGGCGACATGTCGTTCGTGGCAATGGAGTCCGCCTGCACCGGCGCCTTCTTCTCACCCGGCTTGTACGCCGGGTCCGACACCCGCAGCAGCACCTGCAGGAAGGTCTCGTCGCTCTGCATCCAGTTCGGCTGCGACTGGATGTCCGCGAACGCCGCCATCGCGATCCGGCCGAGGACCACGGCGACGTCCTGCCCGGTCGCGGGCGTGAGCCCGTCGCGCTCGAGCGCGTCCACGTTCAACTGCCTGCCGACATTGACCACCAATTGCAGCAGGGAGATGTTCTGCGGCGCCGAGCAGGTGAGATCGCCGTCGGAGCAGAACGACGCGATCTTGCCGTTCAGCGCGCCGAAGTCACCGCTGCTGCCGCGCACCGCGCCCTGCCCGGGAACCGCGTTCGTGCCATTCTGATATTGCTGGTCGAAGCCGTCCGGGTTGCTGAACGGGTCCTTCGATCCGGGGAACGGCCCGTCGCCCGCCGAGCGCCCCGAGTCGGCGAGGATGACGACGCCGACGACGTCGTCCGGATCCACGATCCCGTACGCGCCGTCCTGGCCGGGTTCCTGATGGCCGATCTGCATCGCGACGCGGCGGACGACGTCGGCGCCCTCGCTGTAGCCGACGATCGAGAACTTGGTGTCGGGGCACGCCTGGGCGATCTCCCCCATCACCCGCTCGGTGTTCGCGACACCGGCGTTGACAGCGTCCTCGTAGGTGGACATATTCGCCGGATAGGCGATGTAGACCGCGGCGTACGCGTCCGGATCGACGTCGTCGGCCGGTGCGTTGACGACCGGATCGACCCACTCACTGCTGTGGTCACCCGACAGCGCGGCGGGCAGCGGGTTGCCGTTGGCATCCACCAGCATCCTGGTGGTCCCCTCCACCGGAGTGTCGTTGCGACCGGCCACCGAGATGGTGACCATGTCGCGGCATTCCGTGACGGAGGTCGTCAGCTGGGTTTCCCTGGTTTCCGGCGTCGACGTCAACGCCAACGAGGTGGCGACCACCGCCGCCACGCCCAGCACCGCCGGAGCGGCAACCGCCGAAGCGATGCGATGCCGCGCGAAGAACTCGCGAAGAGCCATGTCCTGATTTCCATTCCATACACCGACAAAGTGGACGGACAAGCCCCCCGACGGGCCATACGTCACCGAGGACGTCGTGGTAGGGGCCGTGAGCGTTACTTAGTGCCGGATGGAAGGGTTCGAACCGCGAAGCGTCCCCTTGCGCCTGGTTGCTGCTTGACCTTTACGTATACGTCAATCCTTAGCGTCGGGGCATGACGACTGTGACGCGAACCTCCCGAGCGATCCAGCTGGCCGCGCGACCGAACGGATTGCCGGCATTGCCGGACTTCCGGCTGATCGAAGAGGCGGTGCCCGATCCCGCCCCGGGTCAAGTGCTGATCCGCAACCTGTACATGTCGCTCGATCCTGGAATGCTGATGCAAATCGGCGCGTATCCCGAAATCCCGATGCCCGCCTTCGCCGTCGGCGAAGTGATATCCGGTGGCGCGATCGGTGAGGTCGTCGTGTCCGCTGACCAGCATGTGCCGGAGGGAGCATTGGTACTGCACCAACACGGCTGGCGGGAGTACGCCATCGTGGACGCCGACAGTGTTCGGGTCGTCGACGCACAGGCGTATCCGTCCCCGTCGACGTACCTCGGTTTCGGATTGGTCGCGTATGTGGGGCTGACCGTGGTCGCGGGGTTACGCGAGGGTGAGACCGTTCTGGTGTCCAGTGCCGCCGGAGCTACCGGTAGCCTGGCCGGCCAGCTCGCGCGACTGCTCGGCGCCGGGCGAGTCGTCGGGAGCGTGGGATCACCGCGGAAGGCGCGCTACGTCATCGACGAACTCGGCTTCGACACGGCGTTCGACTATCACGATCAGCCGCTGGCCGACCGGTTCCGGGCGGCCGCGCCGGAAGGGATCGACGTCTATTTCGACAATGTCGGCGGCGCGCAACTGCGTGCCGCGATCGAGGCGATGAACGTCGGCGGACGAATCGCCCTGTGCGGCGCTCTCGCCCGGCAGCGGGCAGGCGGGGCGCCCGATGACGGACCCGGGGACCTGCTGCCGGTGATCGGTAAGCGAATCACACTGCGCGGATTCACCGCCCTCGACCATCTGGATCTCGCGCCGGAATTCGGACGGCGGTTACGCCAGTGGCTCGCCGAGGGTTCGTTGCGGCACACCGAGAATGTCGTCGATGGGCTGGAAAACGCTCCACAAGCACTGCTCGACCTGGTGCGAGGTCGCTACACCGGGAAGGTAGTTGTGCGGCTCACGCGTTGAACAGTCACCACGGGAAGGACACGACAATGCTGATCGGTGAACTGGCGGAGCGGACCGGAACGACCACGCGCGCCCTGCGCTTCTACGAAGAACGGGGATTGCTCACCTGTGAGCGCACCGGTTCGGGTTACCGCCGCTACGACGAAGAGGCGGTCAAGCGGGTACAGAACATCCGGGAACTGCTCGATGCCGGCTTCACCGTCGACGATGTCCGCGCGTTCGTGCCGTACCTCGACCGTGATCTGCCCCAGACATTCCCGTTCGAGCCGCGGTGCCCCAACGGGTACGCATCCGTAGCGCCACCACGGTTCGCCGAACTCAATCGGCGCATCGCGAATCTGGTCGAACTCCGTGATCGCCTGATCGACCGGATGCCGTGGCTGGCACAGGACACCCTGAGTGAGCCGACTGGCGAAGACCCACAGTCGTACGGTACTTGAGCCCAGCCTCCTCCGGACTCAGCCGCGCGCCATATCCACGAACCGCGACAAATGCAATTGGTGGGCGACGGTGATCGTCGCGGTGGGGCCGTTACGGTGTTTACCGAGAATCAGGTCGGCCTCACCGCCGCGCGGGTCGTCGCGTTCGAAAGCGTCGGGACGGTGCAGCAGGATGACCATATCCGCGTCTTGTTCCAAAGATCCCGACTCGCGGAGATCGGACACCATGGGGCGCTTGTCGGTTCGCTGTTCGGGACCGCGGTTGAGCTGGCTGATCGCGACCACCGGCACTTCGAGTTCCTTGGCCAGCAGTTTCAGATTACGGGAGAAGTCCGAGACTTCCTGCTGACGGGATTCGACCTTTTTGCCGGACGTCATCAGCTGGAGGTAATCCACGACCACGAGTTTCAAATCGTGGCGCTGCTTGAGCCGCCGCGCTTTGGCGCGGATCTCCATCATCGTCAGGTTCGGCGAATCGTCCACGAACAGCGGCGCCTCGCTGATCTCACTCATCCGCCGCGCCAACTTGGTCCAGTCGTCGTCGCTCATCCGCCCGGACCGCATATCCCCGAGCTTGATCTTCGCCTCCGCCGACAACAACCGCATGACGATCTCGGTACGACTCATCTCCAAGGAGAAGATGACGCTCGCCAAGCCATGCTTGATCGAGCAACTGCGCATGAAATCCATTCCCAAAGTTGAGTTGTGCGTGGGAATCATCGAGCGTCCGGCCAGATACAGATGATCGGCGTTGTCCACTTCGACACAGCGCACCGGCACGCTGTCGATCCGGCGCACATCGACGACGAATCGCGAGTTCGATCGCACCGTGCTGCGGCTGGCGCGCCGTTCCTTGTGCAGCAAGGCCTTCCGATACAGACCGAACACCTCGTCGTCGGTAGCGAAGGTGAGGGTGTAAGCGGTAGAGGATTCCTCGGAACGACCTCGGACTCGCTTGGTGGAGAGATGGCAGCGGTAACCGAGGCCGACGATCAGCTCGTGCACGTCTGCGACGAGCCGGGCGTTCGTGACACCGAACTGTACGGAGCCGCTGTTGGTCACGGTGCCGTCGGTGTCCAGCAAACCAGCCAGTAGGGACCGTCGCTGTTGCTCGGACGCTCGCAGGTAGTCGATGGGAATGTGCTTGTCACCGAGGACACCGAGCGTCCGCAGGCGCGCCTGCACGCTCCCGACGGTATTCCGGCACTTCTGGCACAGGCGCAGACCGATCGACCGCTCGCCGCAATTCGGGCAGCGCGGTGCAGGCGACGGAGCCGAAAGGAACCGAGCCTTTCCGCCGCAGGACCGCCCACAGGTGCGGACCTCGGTGGTGAAAGGAACGAATTCCTTGCCGCAGACCAGGCACTCGCGTGCGGGGATCGGCTCGTCGGCAGGCAATGTCAGCTGATAACGCAGCCGAGCCGACCGCGAGGGCACCGCGACGATCCCCTCGGCCTCGATTCGCGCGATGATCTCTGGATCGGCGCAGGTGAGCTGTGCGGCGGCGGACGTTCCGTCGCCGAGCCAGGCGCCCAGCGTGTAGGGCGGCACCGTCAGGGCGCGCGCAGGCAGTTGTAGCGGGCCGGAATTCCTGACCGAGTGGTTCAGTCTGCGATCCGCGGTGTCGCACCGCAGCGTTCTCGCGATCTCGGCGGTCGTGCGCACCTCGGCAGCTGCCCGTTTCGACCGTCTGGATGCCCTGGTCTCCGTGAGCCATTGATGTTGTTCATCCGCGACGAGCACGGAGCCGTCGGAGAACTCCACCTCGTAGCAGGGACGCCCGGACAAAACCTCGGTCGCCGCTACGACGCGGGTGGGACGACCTTTCGCGTCCAACAATTCGTCGCCGACGTGGACCTCACCCATGGTGGTCCATCCGGTGGGTGTCGGAAGGGGGGTATCCAGGGCCAGCGCCTTGCCCACGCCAGGCCTGGCCGCGACGATGATCATCTGACCGGGGTGCAGGCCATTGGTGATTTCGTCGAGTTCGGTGAAACCGGTGGGGACGCCGAGGGAGATGCCGCCGCGGCTGGCGATGGAGTCGATTTCGTCCATCGTCGGCTGGAGCAGTTCTTCGAGGGGGAGGAAGTCTTCGCTGGTGCGGCGTTCGGTGACCTCGTAGACCTCGGCTTGGGCGCGGTCGACGACCTCGGCGACGTCCTGGCCGTCGGCGCCCGCGTAGCCGTACTGGACGATGCGGGTGCCCGCCTCGACCAGGCGGCGCAAAATGGCCTTCTCGGCCACGATTTCGGCGTAGTAGCCCGCGTTGGCCGCGGTCGGCACGGTCTGGGTGAGCGTGACCAGATAGGGTGCGCCGCCGATGCGCTTGAGCTCGCCACGGCGGTCCAGGCCCGCGGCGACGGTCACCGGGTCGGCGGGTTCGCCGCGCCCGTAGAGATCCAGGATCGTGTCGTAGATGGCCTGATGGGCGGGACGGTAGAAATCGCCGGGCCGAATCGCCTCGACGACGTCGGCGATGGCGTCCTTGCTCAACAGCATGCCGCCGAGCACCGACTGCTCGGCCGCCATGTCGTGCGGAGGCTGGCGGCCGAAGTCCTCGCCGGGAGGTTCGGGCGGGAAGTCCGTGTGCCCGCGGTCATCGGTGGTTGTCACCAGACTCGACCGTCCTCTCTACCCCACGACCGGGATGCACCCTGTCGACTCGTTTTACTCCCGGGCACCGACACGTTCGAAAAAGCCTTTGACCAGGGCTCCAGCTACCGCCGCGGCACCGGTCCGTGCGCGCGCTCGGGAGCGGCCCGCGCGCAGCGATGCGACGAACCTAGGCGACCCGCTGGCTGTGCACCAAACCGCACTGTGCACACAGCTGTGGATAACTTGGGGAGAGTTCACCCAACCGTGTGCACCCCCTGTGTACAACTTGGGGAAAACCCAGGTCATCGGGGTCAAATACGCAGATAGATATGGACTTCCGCGTTCTTCCAGGTGTGGATTAATGAAGTACCGGCGTGTCGGACAAGTTGAACAGCCGGGCGTGTTGGGTTAACAGCACGTGAGCTGTATATGGCCTGAATCACATTGCGGACGGTCGGTTCGACCAGTAATCCACAGGCTGGGTAGACCAGGCGTCATTGCGGTGTGCGGTGCGGCCCAGATTGTCCCTGAAGACGCGCTCGGTCATCCAGCAAATAATTAGCTACAAAGCGGCTCGCGGCAGCGGGAGCACGACCGAGGACCACTCCCGTGAACGGACGGGAGTGGTCCTCGACGCGATGCCTGGAATCAGGCGGCGGTGACCGTGAGGTCGAACTTCGCCGACACGTCCGGGTGCAGGTGCACCAGGATGGCGTGCTTGCCGGTCGACTTGATGTGCGCCTTCGGCAGCTCGATGCTGCGCTTGTCGACGACGGGGCCACCCGCCGCCTTGACGGCCGCAGCGACGTCCGACTGGGTCACCGAGCCGAACAGCTTGCCGGTGCCCGCGGTCTTCACCGCCAGCGAGACCGACTCCAGGTTCTCGATGGCCTGCTTCAGCTCGTTGGCGTGGTCCAGGTCGCGGACCCGGCGGGCTTCCTGCGCCCGGCGAATGCCCTCGACCTGCTTCTGCGCGCCACGGCTGGCCGCGATCGCCAGGCCGCGCGGCAGCAGGTAGTTGCGGCCGTAGCCGTCCTTAACCTCAACGGTGTCGCCGGGGGCACCGAGGTTGTCCACATCAGCGGTAAGAATCAACTTCATTGGCGTGCCTCCCTTTCTCAGCGAGCCGTCGACACGTAAGGCAGCAGTGCGACCTCACGCGAGTTCTTGACCGCAACCGCGACATCACGCTGGTGCTGCACGCAGTTGCCGGTGACGCGGCGGGCGCGGATCTTGCCGCGGTCGCTGACGTACTTGCGCAGCAACGCCGTGTCCTTGTAATCGATCGTGACGGTTCCGGTCTTGCTCTCCTTGCAGAACGAGCAAGCCTTCTTCTTCAGCACCTTTTCGCGCGCGGGCGCTTTAGGCATGGTCTTGTACTCCGTAATCAGTGATGGCCCGAATTCGTGCGGGCCGTTGTGGCCGTTCTCAGAACGGCGGTTCGTCATCCATGCGGCTGTTGCCCCCGAAGGAGCCTGCCGCGGGCGCACTGCCCCAAGGGTCGTCCTCGGCACCGCCGGAACGCCCACCGCCACCACCGGAGGAGGCGTAGCCGCCACCGCCGCCGGACCCGCCGGACCCGAAGCCGCCGCCACCGCTGCCGCGGCTGGTCTTGTTGACCTTCGCGGTGGCGTAGCGCAGCGAGGGACCGACCTCGTCGACCTCGAGCTCGACGACCGTGCGCTTCTCGCCCTCGCGGGTTTCGTAGGAGCGCTGCTTGAGCCGTCCGCTCACGATGACACGGGAACCCCTGGTCAGGCTTTCGGCGACATTCTCCGCGGCCTCACGCCAGATATTGCAGCGCAGGAACAGCGCTTCGCCGTCTTTCCATTCGTTCGAATTACGGTCGAACACACGGGGAGTCGACGCGACGGTGAAATTCGCCACCGCCTGTCCCGCCGGTGTGAATCGAAGCTCCGGGTCGGCCGTCAGATTTCCGATGACGGTGATGACCGTGTCGCCTGCCATGTGGTTCCTCCTGCTCGGTGTGCAGTCCGCGTCTCGCTGTTGCGCTAGAGCCTAGGCACAGGCTCCGACGCAAACGAGGGTTGCCGGACTACTTGTCGTGGCGCAGAACCTTGGTGCGCAGCACCGACTCGTTGAGACCGAGCTGGCGGTCGAGCTCGCTCACGGTGGCGGGCTCGGCGGTCAGGTCGACCACGGCGTAGATGCCCTCGGCGTGCTTGGCGATCTCGTAGGCGAGCCTGCGGCGGCCCCAGATGTCGACCTTGTCGATCTTGCCGCCCTCGGTGCGAACGACACTGAGCAGGTTGTCCAGCGACGGACCAACAGTGCGCTCGTCCAGGCTCGGATCGAGGATGACCATCACTTCGTAATGACGCACGGACCAATCACCTCCTGTGGACTAGGAAACGGCCACGGACGGTCCGTGGCAGGAGGGTCGTTGCGTCAGCAACCCGAACAGGCTACATGAGCGGCACCTGAGCAGTGAAATCGCCCCGCGAGCCGCCCCGGCTCGCACGTGTTCGGCTCGCGCGTTCGCGTCGCTAGGAAGGGGAATGGCGGCACGGCCCCGACCGTCCGCTTAGGGTGGATCCATGCCGACCGGACTCGCCGCCAGCGACCTGCCCGCGGGTGGCGTGCGACGCCGCGCGGCGTTCGCCGTGGTGGTGGTGCTGCTCTGCGGTCTCGTCCTCGCGCTGGCGTACGCGAACAAGGCGCGTTGCGCGGGTGCGCCGTTCGACCGGGACGGGCGCAGCACGGTTTTCGATGTGATCAAGGATTCGGACGTCTGCTATTCCGATATCCAATTCCTCTGGCTCGGCCGAGACATCAACGAGCATGTCTTTCCCTATGTGACCGGCGGCATCACCGACGACGGGGCGTTGGTCGGCGGCGCGGTGGAATATCCGGTGCTCAGCGGCGTGCTGATGTGGTTCGGCGCGGTGGGCGCGCACGATGACGCCGATTTCCTGCGGTACTCGGCGCTGTTGCTGGCGCCCTTCGCGTTGCTGACCGCGTGGATGCTGGCTCGCCTGGCCGGGGGCGCGGCCCTGCTGTGGGCGGCCGGACCGCCGCTGGTGCTCTATGCCTTCCACAACTGGGAGCTTCCGGTGGTGTGCACGGCGGTGGCGGCCGTCTACGTGATGACCGCGTTGACGCGCTACTCGGTGCGTACCAGGGGCATCGTGGCCGCGGTGCTGCTCGGGCTCGGATTCTGCCTCAAGCTGTACCCGGGGATCTTCGTGTTGCCCTTGCTGGCGTACGTGCTCACCGGCGGTGGCGAGCGCGACGCGGAAGCCGGCGATCGGGGACCGGACGTCCGTGGCGCTCTGCTCACCGCGGGCGCGGCGATCGGCACCGTGGTAGTGGTGAACCTGCCGTTCGCGCTGATGGGTTACGAAGGCTGGCGCGCGTCCATCACCTTCCAGCAGTTGCGTCAGGCCGATATCACCACGAATTCCATCTGGTACTGGGGACTTCGGCCGATGTTCGGTCCCGATCCGCGCAGCGAGGCGGCGTTCCAGCAACTGGTCTCGGTCGCTTCCCCGTTGCTGGTGCTCGCGGCGTTCGCGCTGGCCATGTGGCTCGGCTGGCGGCGCTACCTGGCGACCGGCGTGTTCCCGTGGGTCGGTGTGAGCGGCGCGATGCTGTGTGGGTTCCTGTTGTTCCACAAGGTGCATTCCCCGCAGTACACCCTCTGGCTGGTGCCGTTCCTGGTGCTGCTCGAGATCCCCTGGTGGTTGGTCGGCAGCTATCTCGTCGCCGACGCGGCCATCGGGATCGGGGTGTTCCGCTACTTCTACTCGATGGGTACGGGCAAGTCGGTCGAGTTGATGGAGCGCATCGTCCAATTCGGTGTGTGGGGGCGCGCGAGTCTGCTGATCGTGTTCTTCTTCGTCTTCCTGTGCGCGGCGCCGCGTGGAAATCGTTCGATGAAGCCCCGGGTCGCGCGGTCCGACCCCCGCGATCTGGTCCCGGTGGTCTAAGGCCCACCGTGCCGGGCCCGGAAGGCCGCGCTTTTGGCGCGGTTGCCGCACAGGGTCATGTCGCACCACCGGCGCGAGCCGCCGCGGGAAGTG
The DNA here is from genome assembly GCF_044452545.1 of Nocardia sp. NPDC051900. Taxonomy (NCBI): domain Bacteria; kingdom Bacillati; phylum Actinomycetota; class Actinomycetes; order Mycobacteriales; family Nocardiaceae; genus Nocardia; species Nocardia sp. NPDC051900. Next base: position 56,130 of record NZ_JBITBU010000005.1, read on the forward strand.
TCCACATACAGCCGCGTGCACACGGGGCGACCGCACTCCTTGACGAGCGCCCGGCTGCCCAGTAACTCGATCGCGGAACGTGCGACGGCGGCCAAGGCCGCGTCCGCGTCGCCGGAGCGGACGACCGTGCCGTCGGCGCGCAGGCTGATCGAGGGCGGGACGCCCTCGGCGAATTCGTTGACGGTCCGGCGATCGCCGTCGTCGAAGGCGGTTTCGCGGGCAGCGGCCAGCGCCATGCGATAGGCCGCCTCACGCAAGCGCACCGCCCGCGCGAGGGTGTCCGCGTCGCCGGTTGGCGGGCTGTCGAGCAGGCCCGCGGCGACGATCCAGTCGGCCAGCGCCGCGGGTGTGGAGAGGACGTCCTCGAACCTGGTCGAGCGCCCCATGACGGTACCGGCGAAGTCCAGGGCGAGGTTGCCGCTCACGAAGGTGAACACCTCCTCATAGTAACCGCCTTGACAGGTTATTGAACCGGATGCCACTGTGATAACCACCCAAGGTGGTTACTCGAGGAGGGTCCGTGCAGAGCCGATTCGCGATGGTGGCCGCGCAGCCGCTGTTCGTCTTGTTGTGGAGCAGTGCGTTCATCGCGGGGGTGATCGGGGTCGGCGCCGCGCCGCCGCTATTGGTGCTGTTCGTGCGCTTCGCCGTCGCGGGAGCGCTGCTCACGGCCTACGCCCTCCTCGCGCGGGTCACGTGGCCGCAGGGAAGCCAATTGCGTCACGTGCTCGTCGCCGGGCTGCTGATGCAGATGGTCCAGTTCGGCGCGTTCTACACGGCGATGGCCGAACATGTTTCGGCGGCGGTGATCGCGCTGGTGCAGGGCTTGAATCCGGTGGTCATCGCTCTGTGCGCCGGACTGATCGGCGAAGTCGTCACGATGCGGCAGTGGTTCGGCTTCGGCATCGGCGGCATCGGAGTAGCACTCGCCGTGTTCGACCAGTCCCACTTCTCCCTGACCGGACTGCTGCTGTGCGTGGCAGGGCTGCTCGGGTTGAGCATCGGCACCGTGTACCAGAAGCGATTCACGCCCACCGTGGATCCCAGGGCGGCCACGGCGCTGCACGTGGCGATCAGCGCGCCGATCGCCGGGGTGCTGACCTGGCTGTCCGGCCAAGTGCACGTGTCGGACGTGGGCCGGTTCGCCGGGTCGCTCATCTGGATGGTGCTGGTCAACTCCATGGCCGCGTTCCTGCTGCTCAACGCCATGCTGCGCCGGTGGGACGCGACCAGGGTGGGCAAGCTGTTCTTCGCGACGCCCGCCGTGACCGCGATCCTGGCCTGGTTGCTGATCGATCAGCCGCTGCGACCGTTGACCGTCGCCGGACTCGCCATCGGCCTGGTGGGCTTGGTGTTCGCGGCTCGCAAGCCGGCGGCGTCGGCGGTCGTCACGCGGCAGCCGGTGCCAGTGCCGCGGTGACCTACTTGCGCCCGGCCTGCCACTGCATGCCCCACTGGTATGCCTGGTCGAGTTCGCGCTGGGCGCCGTTGACGTAGTGCACTTCCCGGTGCACGGTGATCCCGGCCCCCTGGTTCTGCAGCAGGGCGATGGCGCACGAGCGAGCGCCGTCCACCGGAGAATCCAGGCGGACCTCGACCTGCGGACCGGATGTGGGGTAGAGCGTCACCACGCCGTCGGCGGCGGCCCAGTTCGGCACGCCCTCGTAGATGAAGGCGAAGATCAGGATGCGCCGGAACAGCTCGGGCCGCGCGAGGTCGATGTGCAGGTTCTCGCCCGACGCGGCCGCGCCGCTGCGATCGTCGCCGTCGAGCCGGATGTAGGGCTCGGCCTCCAGCGTGCCGAAATTGCCGCCGATCGCCTGGACGACACCCTTGGCGCCGTTGGACAGTTCGTAGAGACAGCCGAGGTCGAGATCGATCGGCTTGGCGCGGCGGAAGAATCCCCTCGGTCCGCTCGACCAGTTCAGGTTGACCCGCATGGTGCCCTGCTGCTCACCCGGCTTGGTCAGGTTGATGCTCGGTGTCGCCTTCGACAGGGTCACCTTGGACAGGTTGACGCCGCCGGGGTTGTCGTCGATCGCCATGGCGCGATCCCCCCTCTGTGGAAACGAGAGCGGCAGCGGCCATCCCTCGGGACGGGGCCGCTGCCGCAACGGGTCTTCGGGCTGCTTGCCGGGAATCAGCCTACCGGCGTCGGTTCCCGTTCGCTGTCCAGTTCCTCTTCGTCCGCTCGGCCGTTGCGGACGATGCTGGTGATGAACGCCGCGCCGATGAACGCGACGCCGACCAGGCCGGTGACGATCTCGTTGATGTGCACGCCGATCGAGACCAGCAGGATCGCGGCGAGCGCGCCGATCGCCCAGTGCGCGCCGTGCTCCAGGTAGACGTACTCCGACAGCGTGCCCTTGCGAACCAGGTACACCGTGATCGACCGGACGAACATGGCGCCGATCAGGCCGAGGCCGAGCGCGATGATGATCGGGTCGGAGGTGATGGCGAACGCGCCGATCACGCCGTCGAAGGAGAACGATGCGTCGAGCACCTCCAGGTAGAGGAACAGGAAGAAGCCCGCCTTACCGGTGGCCTTGACCAGCTCCGACGGCCCTTCGCTCTGCTCCTCGGTGTGGAACATGGAGCCGAGCCCGTCCACCGCGATGTAGGTGATCATGCCGAGCAGGCCCGCGACCAGCACGGTCGAGCGGTGCGCCTCGTCGGCGATGAACTCCGCGGTGAGGATCAGGCCCGCACCGGCGACCACCACGGAGAGCATGTCCAGCTTGCCCGCCTTGGCAAGCGGCCGCTCCAGCCAGCTCAGCCAGGTGATCTCGCGTTCCTCGAAGATGAAGTTGAGGAACAGCAGGGCCAGGAACATACCGCCGAACGCCGCGATCTGCGGATGCGCGTCGGTGAGCAGTTTCTCGTAGCTCGGGCTGCCGTCCGGGAAGGTCAGGGCGCCGTCCGGGGGCGGGTTGAGGGCCAGGTCGAAGGCCCGCACCGGATCCAGGCCCGCGGTGATCCACACGATCGCCAGCGGGAAGACCAGCCGCATGCCGAACACGGCGATCAGCACGCCGACGGTGAGGAAGATCCGCTGCCAGAACGCGCTCATCCGTTCCAGGACGGTGGCGTTGATCACGGCGTTGTCGAACGAGAGCGACACCTCGAGGATGCCGAGGATCGCGGCGAGCGCGAGGGCGGTCGGTCCGCCGTACACGACCGCGACGACGAGCGAGAGCACCGTGACGACGAGGGACATGCCGAATATGCGCAGGACCACGCTGGGACCTTTCCTGAGTGAAAAACGAGGCGGCGACGGTTGCTACCAGCGTGGCTGCTGGATCGCCGGTTGTCCAACGTTGCTCCCAGGACGCCGGCATGCCTGGGTGGCACGACGAGGGGGCCCGTCGCCGGGCCCCCTGTGAACAGCGAAGTGTTCCCTAGACGTTCACGCCGTAATCACGGGCGATGCCCGCCAGACCGGAGGCGTAGCCCTGACCGATCGCGCGGAACTTCCACTCTGCGCCGTTGCGGTACAGCTCGCCGAAGACCATGGCGGTCTCGGTCGAGGCGTCCTCGGTGAGGTCGTAGCGGGCGAGCTCCTCGCCGTTGCTGCGATCCACGACACGGATGTAGGCGTTGCGGACCTGGCCGAAGGACTGCGACCGGGAGTCGGCGTCGTAGATCGAGACCGGGAAGAAGATGCTCTCGATCGTGGGCGGGGTGTTCGCCAGGTCGACGTTGATGACCTCGTCGTCGCCCTCGCCTTCACCGGTCCGGTTGTCGCCCGCGTGCTCGATCGAGCCCTCGGGCGAACGCAGGTTGTTGAAGAAGACGAAGTGCTGGTCGGACAGGACCTTCTTGTCCCCGCCGGTCGCGATGGCGCTGGCGTCGAGGTCGAAGTCGGTGCCGGTGGTGGTCCGCACATCCCACCCAAGGCCGACCGAGACAGCAGTGAGGTTAGGCGCCGCCTTGGTCAGCGAGACATTGCCGCCCTTGGACAAACTGACACCCATGCGGGATTCCCTTTCAATAGTCCGTCATTGGTTCCCAGCATGTCCGGATCGCCGGGGACGCCATCGACAGTAGTAGGTTTCCGCGAACTTTCGTAGGAACCCGCGTAACCCCCGGCGAACAGGAAGATCTCCTACCATCGGGGCGTGGCAGGCCGGAGGCGTGGATGGTTTCGTTCGTCGGAGAACGACGAGTGGATCGAGCATGCCCGCACGACGCTGGCGACGGCTTTCCTCGACATGGATCGGCGCCAGAGCGCGGCCGAGGCCGCGGTGCACGCCGCCGATCAGATCTTCCCCGAGCGGCGCACGGGCGCGCGCTGGGAACCGTTGCGGCACAGGTGCTATGGCGCCGCGGAGGTGTATCTGACGCTGAGCGCCGAGCTGGAGGCCGCGCAGCAGGGCGGCCCGCCGGTGCCGCAGGGCCGGCAGCGCGTCGACGCGGCGGTACGGCAACTGGCCGACGCGGCGCGCGCGGTCGACGAGTTCTATCGCGGCGACCAGGGCAAGCTGGAGGAGGCGGTGGCGGTGCTCGGCGCGGTGCCGCAGTTGGCCCAGCAGGTGAAGGTCGCCGCGGCCGGTGTGCGCGGGCGGGCCGCCGAATCGGAGTTCGCGGACTATCCGTCGGTGCGCAGGCACGCCGCGGCGGTCGATGAGGCGCTGGTCACACTGGAGGCGGCGGGTTCCGGCGGGTCCGCGGGCGCCGTGCGGGAGGCCGCGAACCATCTGCAGGCGGTCACCAACGAGCTGGCGGATGCGTTGGCGCAAGCACCATCTCGGGCGGCGGCCGCGAACAACGCGATATCGTCCGTGACAACCCGACTTGCCGCCGTCCGGACCAGGGCCGAAGGCGTTCCGCAGGCGTTCTCGGCGCTGCTGCGCGAGTTCAATGCTGCGAGTTCGGCCGATCTGGCTAACAATGAGCGGGAAAGTCAGCGAGCCATCGAGGCCGCGGACGCGGCCCTCGGCAGGGCGCGTGCGGCGGCGGTAGAGAACAATCCGGAGTTTGCACTTGATCTGACCACATCCGCGCGCGGGTTCCTCGCCGAGGCCGAGCAGCGAGTCGACGCCGTCACCAAGCGGCTCAGCCTGCTGCGTGCGATTCGGTCCGACCCGCACGAACAGGCCAAGGCCGTACGATTCCGGCTGCGGGACGCGCAGATGCTCGCGGTGAGCCGCGGGCTGGTCGCCGAATGGGGCTCGGTCCTCGACGCGCAAGCGGCACGAATCGACCGAATCAGCGAAACACTGTCGGGGCGTCACCCCGACTACTGGGCCTATGTGGCGGAACTGGATGCCGTCACCGAATTCATAGCCGGGGTAGTGGATCGAATGAGAAGACAAGCAGGACCACGACGAGAATGAGAATGGGGCAACGATGACCGCAGGCATCGCCGTCCAGCAGGAGGTTTCCCTGCGGAAGCGAATGCCGCTGCGCCACTTCCGGCAGTTGCACGGACCGGAGGCGAGGCGTCTTTTCCACCGGCAGCCCGAACCGTTCGGCGACGACAACACCGACCGCGAGCTGCTCGCGATCGGTCTCGGTGCGACGCTGTACGCGCCCGCGACCAGGCCCGATCTCGCGCTGACGATCGGCAGGCGGGCCGGGCACGGCGTGTGTTCGATGGTGATCGACCTCGAGGACGCGGTGGCCGATCACGAGGTGGAGTACGCCAAGCGGCAGACCGTCGACGCGCTGGATCTGCTCGCGGGCAGCCACGACGCCAACCCGCTGTTGTTCGTTCGGGTGCGCGACGCGGACACGATCACCGAGCTCATCGAGCAACTCGGACCTGGCGCCAAGGTGCTGACCGGTTTCGTGTTCCCGAAGTTCGACAGCGTCACCGGGCCGAAGTACCTCAACGCGCTGAACGTGGCGGCCCAGCGGCTGGACCGGCCGCTGTACGGGATGCCGGTGCTGGAGTCGGCGGGGCTGGTGCATCGGGAGACCCGCGATTACGAACTCACCCAGATCGCGGCGCTGCTGGCCGCGCACCGGGACCGGGTGCTCGCGGTGCGGGTCGGCGCGACCGACATGTGCTCGACCTTCGGCATCCGGCGCGACCGCGACCTGACCATCTACGACGTGCGCGTGGTCGCCGACGTCATCGCCGACATCGTGAACTACCTGGGGCGCGCGGACGGAACCGGTTTCGTCATCACGGGGCCGGTGTGGGAGTACTTCGCCGATCACGAACGGATGTTCCGGCCGCTGCTGCGGACGGCGCCGTTCGAGGAGTCCGACGCGGTGCCGTTCCGGCAGTACCTGGTCAGCCGGGATCTGGACGGTTTGCTGCGGGAGATCACGTTGGACCGGGCCAACGGCATCCAGGGCAAGACGGTGATCCACCCGTCCCACGTGGCGGCCGTGCACGCGTTGTCGGTGGTGACACACGAGGAGTACTCGGACGCGCTGGACATCCTGCGCGACGACGTCGGTGGCGTGGCGGCCTCCGGCTACCGGAACAAGATGAACGAGATGCGGCCGCATCGCAGTTGGGCGCGACAGACCTTGTTGCGCGCGCGGGTGTTCGGCGTGGCGAACAAGGGAGTGTCGTTCGTGGATCTGCTGACGGCGTTGGTCACCGTATGAGCCGAACCGCGACCGATTTCGGCGACAACGAAACATCTTGGGCGACAAAGGTTCTCGGTATAGACCTGCATCGCGATCCGGTGCGCGAACTCGGCTCGGACCGGCTGCGCACGGCGCGTTTGCCGATCACGGCCCTGGTGCAGCCGGGTGTGCGCCACAACAATCGGCGCCGGGCGCACCTGCTGGTTTCCACCGTGCTGGGCAAGCACCTGCCGACCGATCCGCGGGTGGTGCTCGGTGCGGGCGATCAGCTGGGCGATCTGGTCCGCGCGGTGCTAGGTGAGCGCGATGCCGTCGTGCTCGGATTCGCCGAGACCGCAACGGGTCTCGGTCATTGTGTGGCCGCGCGAATCGGCGCGAGCTGCTACCTGCATTCGACCCGGCGTGCGGTGCCGCACGCGTCGACGCTCGCCGGTTTCGAGGAAGGGCACTCGCACGCCACTTCCCACCTGCTGCAACCGGCGCCTGCCGACATCTTCGTCAACGATCTGCCGCTGGTACTGGTCGATGACGAGATATCCACCGGCGCGACGGCGATCGATGCGGTGCGCGCGCTGCACGCCTTCGCGCCCCGTGCGCATTACGTGCTCGCGTCACTGGTCGATCTGCGCACCGACGCCGATCGCGCCCGATTCGACGCGGCAGCGGCCGAACTCGGTGCCCGGATCGACACGGTCTGTCTCGCCATCGGTCGCGCGTCGCTGCCCGACGGGCTGGTCGACGCGGTCGGCGCCCTTCCCGAACCGCGGCTCAACCCGACCGCCGCGCATCTCGGTTCGTTCGGACGCGTCGAACTCCCCTGGCCGACCGCGGTTCCAGAGGGTGGCAGGCACGGCGTACTCGCTTCCGACATCGGCGCGTTCGAGGCGGCGTTGCTGGAAGCAGGTCAGGCTTTGACCGCCCGGCTCGACGCGGACTTCGCGGGCAGGCCCGTCATCGTGCTCGGACACGAGGAGCTGATGTACCTGCCCCTGCGGTTGGCGGCGCTGCTCGCCGAGTCGGGTACGCCCACTCGCTTTCAGACCACCACGCGATCGCCCGCGTACGTGCTGGACGAGCCGGGATATCCGTTGCGACGAGGGTTTCGCTTCACCGCACCCGAGCCGGGCGATGCCGCGCCGCGCTATCTGTACAACGCGCAGTGGCCCGCGACCTCGCTCGACCTGTTCGAGGCCGACTTGGCGGGGCTGGTCGCCGCCCCGTCGGAGCGCGATGCCGCCGTGACGATCACCGACGACGGTGTGGACAGCGGCGCGGAGGGCGACGGCCCGGCCGCCGATCCGGTGCTCGTCGTCGTGGTCGACTCGCCGGCCGACACCGCGGAGCTGACGGCCGAACACGGGCTGATCGATGTACTGACCGCTTCCGGGGCCGACGTGCTGCTCGCGGTGCTGCCGGAGGCGGATCCGCGGCGGCTGTACGCCGAACGCGTGGAGTCGAACGGGAGCCGGATATGAGCGGTACCAGGGTGGGCGCGCTACCCATCCCGCTGCACGGACCGGAATTCGGCTCCTACGCGGCCGAGGAAGTTTCCTGGCTGCTGAAGGATCTGTCGGAAGTCGACCTGGAGGCCGACATCGCCGAGCGGGAACGGCGGATCCAGGCCGGGAAGGCGCACTACGCGGAGTCGCTGCCGATCGAATATCAGCCCGACGCGTCGTACCGGGCGCTGTTCGACGAGGTGCTCGCGGCCAGCGCCGAACGGCTCGCGCTGGCCGTGGCGACCGTGTCGGAGCTGGTCGTCGCCGAACGTGGCGAGGACGTCGTCCTGGTGTCGCTGGCCCGCGCGGGCACGCCGGTCGGCATTCTCATGCGCCGGTGGCTGCGTTCGCGGCGTCCGAGCCTGGAGGTGCCGCACTACGCGGTGTCGATCGTGCGGGATCGCGGCATCGACGCGGTGGCGCTGGACTATCTGGCCGAGCAGCACGATCCGTCCTCGGTCGTGTTCGTGGACGGATGGACCGGCAAAGGCGCGATCACCCGCGAACTGACCGAAGCGCTGGACGCCTACCACGCCGCCGGCGGCCCGCGGTTCGACGACGAATTGGCGGTGCTGGCCGATCCAGGGCACTGCGTGCGCACCTACGGCACCCGCGACGACTTCCTGATCGCCTCGGCCTGCCTGAATTCGACTGTATCCGGCCTGGTTTCGCGCACGGTTCTGAACGACACGCTGATCGGGCCCGGCGATTTCCACGGCGCCAAGTTCTACCGTGAACTGGCCGGTGACGACGTGTCCGGCCGCCTGCTGGACACCGTGAGCGGCGCCTTCGACGCGATCCGCGATCGGGTGCCCGCCGAGGTGGCCGCGATCCGCGCGAGCGACCGGACGCCCACCTGGACCGGCTGGGCATCGGTGGAGCAGGTGCGGGAGCGGTACGGCATCACCAGCGTGAATTTCGTGAAGCCCGGTGTCGGCGAGACCACGCGGGTGCTGCTGCGGCGGGTGCCGTGGCGGGTGCTGGTCCGCGAGGCGGACGCGCCGGAGCACGCGCACATCCGGATGCTCGCCTCGGCCCGGGGTGTCCCGGTCGAAATCGTCGCCGACCTGGCATATTCGTGTATGGGATTGATCAAGGACGTGCAGCAGTGAACCTATCCCCGGCAACCCATCGAAGACGGGCGCTGATCGCGACCGACCTGGACCGGACGATGATCTACTCGCGTAACGCCTTCAGCACCACCGCCGACGTGCCGACAGTCTGTGTGGAGCATCTGGAAGGGGCGCCGCTGTCGTTCATGACCACCACCGCGGCGCTGCGGATGCAGACCCTGACCGAGCCCGCCGCCGTCGTTCCCACCACCACCCGCACCATCAAACAGTTCGACCGCATCCGGCTGCCCGGAGCGCCGTGGCGCTACGCGATCACGAGCAACGGCGGGAACATCCTGGTGGATGGCGTGCCCGATTTGAGCTGGCGCATCGACATCGACGCCAAGGTCCGTGCGGGTGGCGCCACCCTGTCCGAGGTGAGCAAGGAATTGCACACCCGCATCGACGACTCCTGGGTCACCAAGTTCCGCGTGGCCGACCACCTGTTCTGCTATCTGGTGGTCAAGCCCAAAGCCGTCCCCGAGGGATTCCTCGCCGAGTGGGACGACTGGTGCCGTCCGCGCGGCTGGTCGGCCTCCCAGCAGGGCCGCAAGATCTACACCATGCCGCTCGCGGTCTGCAAGAGCCGCGCGGTCGCCGAGGTGCGCAAGCGCCTCTGGGAAAACCGGGAACTCGCCGACGAGGCGCGCACCCTCGCCGCGGGCGACGGGGCCCTCGACGCCGAAATGCTGCGCGCCGCCGACTCCGCCATCCGCCCCCGCCACGGCGAACTCGAACAACTCAACTGGACCCACCCCAACCTCACCGTCACCCGAGCCACCGGCATCCTCGCTGGCGAGGAGATCATCAACTGGTTCATCAAGGCAGCCCCGACGCCCTCCGAGTAGCCTGGACGGCATCGGTGTACTGCTCGGTGGTGAGATCGCCGTCCGCGACTCCGAGTTGATGAAGCGTGGTCCGAACGATCTCCAGCGCTTCCGCCAGCTCCGCTTCGGGCACGATGGTTTCCAGCTCGATGAACGTGCCGTCCAATTCGGGGACGGTCACCAGCGTGGCCAGCAACTCGCGCCCTCCGGATGCGAATCGATAATCGATGCAGTGCTCTTCGAAGCAGCCCTCCGAAGACAATCGCTCGTCCGCGAGGTCATAGTAGGTGTCCTTGTACTTCGAGCGTTGACCTGCGCTCCGTGCCGCCAACGCAGCATGCACGGACTCGACGTCACGGACCCGAGCCTCGATCATGCGTCCGTCGACTCACACCAGGTCGGCGGCGGGCTCGAAGGTCGACTTGAAGTCCGGGCATTCGACCAGGGGGTCGTGGGTGCAGGTGGCGGCGTGGCGGAGGCTGTCGCGCATGCGGATGAGGCGGGTTATGTCGTCGTCGAGTTGCCGGGCTTTTTCGGCCATGCGCGCGCGCAGTTCGGCGTCGGAGGGGGAGGCGCGGAGGAAGCGGGCGATTTCGGTGAGGGTGAAACCGGCGCCGCGTGCGCAGATGATGAGGGCCAGGCGGCTCAGGACGTCGGGGTGGTAGGTGCGGCGTAGGCCGTTGCGGCCGGTCGGGGCGATGAGTCCGCGTTTCTCGTAGAAACGCAGAGCGGAGGGGGCGAGGCCGGTTTGTTCGCCGACCTCGGCGATATCGAGCAGATCGGTCATCTCGTCTCCTTGACTTGAACCGCGCTTCAAGTCACAGACTAGCTCACATGACAATCCATCACCTCAATTGCGGATCGGTTCGGCAGATCGAAGCCACCTACGACGGACCCGCGCCCGCGCATGCCGTGAACCACTGCCTGCTGGTCGAGACCGCGTTCGACGGCCTGGTCCTGATCGAGACGGGCATCGGACTGGACGACGTGCGCGACCCGGCGGGCACCCTCGGCGCGGACTGGGTGGCGATGGCCCAGCCCATCCTTTCCGAAGACGAGACCGCGATCCGGCAGGTCGAACGGCTCGGCTACGAGCCCGCCGACGTCCGGCACATCATCCTCACCCACCTCGACGTGGACCACTGCGGCGGATTGCCCGACTTCCCGCACGCACAGGTCCACGTCCTCGCCGCCGAACTGGCAGCGGCGCAGGCCGAAGCGCCGAGCTTCCGCTATCGCTCCGCGCACTGGGCGCACGATCCGAACTGGGTGGCCTACCCGTCGGAACCGACCGGACAATGGTTCGGTTTCAACGCGATCCAACCGAAGGACCTGCCCGACGACTTCCAGCTGATACCGCTGGGCGGGCACACCGCGGGCCACACCGGGGTCGCCGTTCGCCACGGCGACAGTTGGTTGCTGCACTGCGGCGACGCGTACTACTACCACCGCGAACTCGATCCGGCTCCGCAGCCGCACCCGGTGCTCGACGTCGTGCAGACCGGTTCCGAGGTCCACCACGACCTTCGGCTGGGCACCCAGGCTCGGCTGCGCGAGCTACACCGCGATCACGGCGACGAGGTCACCCTGATCAGCGCGCACGACCCGTGGGAGTTCCAGCGCGCGAGCTGACCCCTACCGGCGCTGCCAGCACTGTGCCCGGTCGCCGAGATTCCACCACGAGATATAGCCCGGGTCCTGGTCGAGCAAGGTCCATCCGGCTTCGAGCAGGTCGAAGAACGCGCTGTCGGCCGTCCGCCCGCCGCGTGCTTCGCCGATGTAGATCAGCGACGAGCCGCCCGCCTCCTGGTAGGCGGCGAGGGTGCTGGAGGCCATCGGGTTCTCCCAGCCGGGCGGCCAGCAGAGGAACAGCGCGTGGTCGGCGTGCCCGGCCACCAGATCGGCCGTGGAAGACGGCGGCGTGGCGGTGGGATGCCAGGTCGCGGCCTGCCCCGGCGCGGCGGGGAAGGCCGTGTTGGTCGCCCGGTCCGGCGGGTGGGAGTCGAAAGCGCTGATGGGCACGCCGATTCGGGTGAGCTGATGCGCCCAGTAACCGCGCCCGGAGCCGACTTCCAGCAGCGGCCTGCCCTGCGCGACGTCCGCTACCCAGCGCAGTGTGGCAGGTGCGGGGATCGCGTACGCGTACGCGGCCTGCAGCACGATCTGCGCATACGCCAGCCGCGCGCTGCCTTTCGGGTTGCCGCCGTTCACCTCGGCGCGGTTCGCGCGCTCCCTCGGTCCGGGCGATACCGCGGCGGCGACGATGTCCCAGTACGGATTCGTGCTGGCACCGCCGGTCATGTAGTGCAGTAGGTGTAGGTCGAACGTGGCGTCGGTGATGTCGTCACCGGTGCCGGGCAACCGGCCCGCGGTGGACCAGTAGTCCGCGACCCGCGGATACGCTGTCGCGAAGGTGGATTCGTCTTGGACGAGGTTCGTCAGCGCCGTGCGACGCTGCGGCGAAAGCGCCAAGTCAGCCATCTTTCGATTCTCCGCCGACCGTCACCGGCCCTGGGGAACATCGAGACGAGTTCACCGACCTGTCGCGAATCCTTCGCTCTCCGTAGGTGTTACGCCCACAAGCCTGTTCGCGCCCCGGCTCACCCGCTGTCGCGCATCGACACCAGTCCGCCGAGTGTGCCGAGGTAGGCCGCTCCGTCGGGGCCGAGGGCGATTCCGGCGTAATTGTTGTTGAAGCCGAGGCCGGTGCCGGACAGCTGTTTCCACACGGTCGCTCCGGTGCGGTAGTCGAGGGCCGTCCAGTACCAGGGATCGCTCGGATCGGTGCCCTTCGTGTAGGTGTAGATCAACCCGGTGGCCAGGGACAGCTTCGGTACCACCGACGGCGCTGCTTCGACCGCGTTGGTCCAGGTCAGATGGCAGCCGTTGCCGTCGGCGTCGATGTCGACACGGGCGAAGCCCGCGGCGGTGGTCTTGCCGGAGGCGACCGCGTCGGGGTGTCCGTAGCCGTAGTTGTTCTCGACGATGAGTGAGCGTCCCGCGCCGATCAGCGAGTTCTCGGTGGCGCTGTGGCCCGGCTCGAACACCGGCACCGCGCAGACCTGCCGTTCGGCGACCAAGGGCGCGGTGCGGTAGACGACGACGTTCATCGGATCGGCATTGTCGGTGATGGCGACATAGCCGTCGGGCAGGACGGTCGGCGTGGTGCCGGTTCCGTCGTCCACTTGGCCCGGCTTGCGCTGGTTGCTGTTGGCGTAGGTGGTTTGCCAGGTGATCCGGGGCGCGCCGTCGGGACCGGCGTCGAAACGCAGGAGCTGCCGGTTGGTGGCGATGTAGACCGCACCGGCCGCACCGACCGCGAACGAGTTCTCGATCTGGTTCTCCGTACCGTCTCCGAGCCGAACCACCTGCGCTGCTCCGGTATCCGGATCCAGTGTGCCGACCACGCCGTTCGTCTTGGCCACGAACCAGATCAGGCCGTTCGAGTCCGGCAGTGCGGAGTTCAGCGTCTCCTCCGGGTGCAGCACGCCGGTCAGGTCGTAGTCGCGTACCAGCGAGAACCCGTCGGCGGCGGGGTTCTCGGCGAACACTTGAATGTGTCCGGTGCTGGTGCCCACCACGGCGCGGTCTTCGTCATCGAGGTAGAAGTACCCGCCGCCGCCGAAATTGTCGAAAGCGCCGGGCCGCAGCGTATCGAGGGGATTCTTGCCCGGCAGTGGATGTTTGCCGAGGACGCTCATCGTCGTCGGGTCGATGAGGTAAAGGCCCGGTTGCAGCCCCAGGCAGGTGCTGACGATGCGTCCGGCGCGGTCGAACGTCACCGAACCGCACTCGCTGCCGAGCAACAGGGAATCGGTCCGCGGTGACCGGCCGAGCGGACCGGGGCGGCGGTAGGTATCGCTCATCCACCCGTCGTTGTGGACTCCCGAGTTTCCGTTCGGCGCGAGATGTGGGTTCTGCGGGACCGGTGGGATGCCGGTGACCGGTTCGCCGCTCGCTGCGGCACCGACGAATCGCGTCGGCTCCGGCACGGCGGGCACCGAAGGAATCGGCGTCGCGGCGGCGGGCACCGCGACTACCGCGGCAAGGATTGCCGCAGGCAGAGTCGCGCGCAGAACCTGGGAGGGGAGGATGTGAAACACGAATGAACGGTATCCGGGTCCGGCGGGCCGCGAATCCCCCACGCGAGTGATTACGCGGGCACGGCCGCGACCGTCGGTACCCGATTCGCGTCGCCGCCGCGTTTCAGTACTGCTGGTGCCCGGCCAGTTGCTGGGCGATGAGTCCTTGCAGTCGTTGCAGGCCGCCGACGGTGATGCCGCTCTGGATCTGTCCCTCGATGGTGCGCACCAGCACGGAGTCGCTGAGCACCTTCTCGCTGGACTGGATCAGCACGGTCCCCGCGCCGGTGAAATCGAACTGGCGCTCCTCACCGGAGTTCACGCCGAATCGTGCCGCACCGGCGGCCAGGAAACCCGAGATCCAGCGTTCGTCGTAGTGGTGGCTCGGGGAGGGGCAATCCGCCCAGCCGACCAGCGACTCGGGGTCGACGCGCAGCGGTGGCTCGGCGAACATCACCGGCCCGTTGGACGAGGCGAGGAACTTGCCGGTGCCGATCAACGTGAGGAACCCGGGCACGATGGACTGGTTGAGCGACAGGCCCGGCTCGAAGGCCAGCAGGTTCGCCGCCCGGATGGTCAGGTTGCCGTTGTCCTCGAGATCGTAGGAGTTGATGTCGTAGCCACGGTCGCCGATGATCAGCTTGCCGTGCCCCTCCGCGACGACGTAGTCGCCGGTGAACAGCGGCGCCGAGAACTGCTGCGACACCATGTGCAGCAGTCCGCCCTGCAACCCGTGGCTGAGCGCCTGGAACCGGATGTCGCCGTAGTAGGCGATCATCGCGCCCTTGCGCATGAACCACGGCTTGTTCAGGTCGATGCAGTAGGCGTAGCTGTTTCCCGGGATGTTGTCGCTCTCACCGAGGTTCATGGGGTTGAGGATCTGGGACATGCTCACAACTTCTCTTCGGAGGCCTGCACGTAGACGACGCCCTGCCCGACGCAATGCAGCTGCATCGCCTCGCCGGAACCGCGCCCGACGGCGTCTCGCCAGCTCAGCGCCGCTTTGAGCTCGGTCTGCACATTGCCGTAGGCGGCGACGAAGGCTTGCGGATCGACCACGACCGGATTCGGGCCGCCTACTTGCAATTCCAGGAATCCACCGTGCGCGAGCAGCACCGCGGCGCCCTGCCCGGACAACTGGGTGGTGAACAGGCCCTGTCCGGTCAATGCCCCCGAGGCGGCGCCACGCAGCGCGCCCATCAGGCCGCCACCGCCTCCGCCACCCGAACTCATCACGGAGACCACCGAACTCTGCAATCCGGCGGTGTTGGCGAGCAGCCGCGAAGCCTCGACGCGCAACGTCGCACCCGGCTGCATGTGCACCACGTGCACCTCCAGGCCGGCGAATCCGTAATGGACATCGCCATTGCCCTGCGCGAGCATGGTGCGCTCGTGCTCACCCGCCATCGCGCGGCCCGCGAGCCCCATCAGCCCGCCCATGCCGCCCATCCCTTGCGCCCCCGGAATCTGGTGGGGGGCAAAGGAAACATCGCCGGTGTAGAACAGCATCGCGCCGTTGCGGGCGACCACGCCTCCCGCCATTCCGACGTTGACCTTGACGACTTTGCCGTTGATCTTCTCGAACATCCGTCTCTACCGTTCCGCCGGTTGGATCAACACCACGCCGTGGCCGTCCCAGCGCAGCGAGAACGCCTCGCCCGCGTCCTGACCGACGAAACTGCGCCAGGACACGTCGGTGACGAAGGACTGGTTGAGGTTTCCGCGCGCCGCGACGAACGCGTCCGGATCGACGATCAGCGGGTACTGCGGCGAGACCTCCAGGTGGATGAGCGGACCGCCGGCCGAGAGCAGCGCGACCTGGCCCTGGCCGGAGACGGTCGTGGTGAACAGGCCCTGTCCGGTCGACGCACCGCGCAAACCGGCGAAACGCACGTCGGTGCGGAGATTCCCGGCGAACGCGAGCAGCTGTTGCGACTCCACTTGCAGCGTCTCGTTGTTCAAGTCGACGACGGTGACGTGCTGGCCGTTGACCGCGAAGAACACTCGTCCGTGACCGGCGCACTCCATCAGTGAGAGCTTCTCACCGGTGGCTCGGCGCTTCAGCCCGGCGAGCACGCCGTCGCCGCCGCCGAAGCCGGCCGCCTTGAACTGCACGTTTCCCTCGTAGGCGATCATCGAACCGGAGATCGCGCGGAGACTGGTGCCGGCCAGATGGGCCTCGATCACCTTCTTCGACTGCTCGAACAGTTGCGCCATGGAATGTTTGCCTGCTGTCTCGATCGGGAACACGGTGGGATCGCCGTATTCCATCTACGTGCCGTCACCCTAACCGATGCTTCCGTGGGTGTCGGGGCAGCACGGCCGTTCGATTCCAGCGCCGCGCAGCGCGTTTCTCGTAGAGTGTCAGGCGAACGCACCGACAAGCGAAGGGTCGAACTTGTCCGCAACTCTCGCCAAGGGCCAGAACGGTCCGCTGGCCACCAACGACGTGGTGATATCCGTCCAGCTCACGGCGCCGGCGGATTTGTCGGCGCTACTGGTCACCGAGCGGGGCAAGGTCCGTTCCGATGCGGATTTCGTCTTCTTCAACCAGCCGAGCGGCCCCGGGGTCAATCTGCAGCCCGCGCCCGCGGGCCAGCCCGCGTCGCTGGCGGTGTCGCTGAACGCGGTGCCCGCCGACATCGATCAGATTCGCGCTGTGATCACGCTCGACGACGCGAACAGCAATTTCGGTAGGTTCCCCGCCCCGACCGCGATCGTGTCGGACGCGGCCGGAAATCAGTTGTACGCCTATCGGATCGACGGGCTGAACACCGAGTCGATCGTGATCGCGCTCGAGCTGTACCGCCGCCAGGGTGCGTGGAAGGTGCGTGCGGTCGGACAGGGCTACGCGGGCGGTTTCGCCGCGCTGGTCACCGATCACGGTGTGACGGTCGACGATGCTCCCGCCCAGCCCGCTCAGGCTCCCCAGGCCCCGCCGCCGCCTCCGCAGCAGCCGGTTCAGCAGCCGCCCGTCCAGCAGCAGCCGAACTACCCGCCGCCGACCACCCCGGCGTACCCCACCCAGCAGCAGGCGCCGCAGTACGCGCCGACCGGTGGTTATCCGCCGCCCGGACCTGGCTACCCGCCGCCCGGCCCCGGCCAGCCACCGCAGGGTGCCCCTGGTTATCCGCCGCCCGGTCCGGGTTACCCGCCGCCGCCCGGCCCCGGGCCCGGCTACCCGCCGCCCGGCCAGCCGCCGCAGCCGCAGCAGCCCGCCGAGGTCAGCCTCAGCAAGGACCGCCCGGTCAGCCTGGTCAAGGGGCAGCGCGTCACGCTGCGCAAGGAAGGCACCGCGCTGACCTTCGTGAAGATGGGTCTCGGCTGGGATCCGGTGCGCAGCCGCGGCATGTTCGGCAACCGCACGGTCGACATCGACCTCGACGCGTCGGTCATCATGTTCGCCGACATGAACCCGGTGGACGTCGCGTACTACGGACAGTTGACTTCCAAAGACGGCTCCATCCGCCACCAGGGCGACAACCTCACCGGTGAGGGCGAGGGCGACGACGAGGTGATCCTGGTCGACCTGACCCGCGTCCCCGCGCACGTCAACACGCTGCTGTTCATCGTGACCTCCTACAAGGGCCACACCTTCGAGCAGGTACAGAACGCGTTCTGCCGCTTGGTCGACGGGACGAACAACGGCGAGCTGGCCAGATACACCCTCGCGGGCGGCATGCCGTTCACCGCGATGGCGATGGCCAAGCTGTACCGGGTGGGCAACGACTGGAAACTGCAGGCGCTCGGCGAAGGCTTCCAGGCCAAGCATCCGGGTGAGGCGGTGCCGCAGCTCGGCCGCTTCCTCGTCAACGGTTGATCGGCGGCGGGACAGCAGGGCGGACAAGGTGATTCAACTGCAGGCCGGTCAGAACATCCCGTTGACCGGTGAGGTCGTTCGTTTCAGTGCGAAAGCCGAGGCTGCCCTCGACGTTTCCGCGCTGGTGGTGGCGGAGAACCTGAAGGTGTTCTCCAGCGACGATTTCGTCTTCTACAACCAGCCCGTCACGGCAGGGGTCGCCTTGGCGGCCGACGGGGTCACGATCACGCTCACCGAGGTGCGCGCGGACGCGAAGGCCGTACTACTGGTGGTCAGCGCCGATCCGGCCGCCCCCGCGCGGGCGGGCGGGCTCGGGCCGGTCACCGCCACCCTGTCCGAGAACGACAGCGCGACCGCCGAATTCGCGATCACCCCGTCGTCCGGTGAGACGGCGCTGATCTGCCTGGAGGTGTACCGGCGCGGTCCGGCCTGGAAACTGCGGGCGGTGGGCCAGGGTTACGCGGGCGGCCTCGCCGTGCTGCTCACCGCGCACGGCGTCGAGGTCGACGGTGCGGCCCCGGAGCAGGCCGACCAACCCGGTACGCACACCATGTCCGGTCCACTGGCGGGTGACGCGCAGATCGCCGCCGCCGGTGCGCCGCTGGAAGTCGGTCACGGCCTGGAACGGCTGTGGATGGTGTTCGAGGACGCGGCGCGGTCGGCCGCCGCGCTGGTATCGGCGCGAGAGTACGCGGCCAAGCGGTTGGATCACGAGCTGTCGCTCGCCGTCTCCGATCCCGCGACCAGGAACACTCCGGCGGCCGAGCAGGCGCGCAGCGCCGCGCAGCAACGGCACGACGAACTAGTCGACACCGCCGAGCGCAACCACCAGCGGGATGCCGAACAGCTGATGGGCGAACTCGCCGCGGCCGACCAGGTGCTGCCGCCCGCCCTCGCGTCCTGGGACTCACCCGCTTGGGACAAGCCGTCCGCGCCGAGCGACGGTATCCGGCTCGGTGAGTTGTACGCGCTCGACCGGGGGTCGCTGCGTATTCCGTACTGTGTTCCGGTGCCGCTGAATCGGCCGCTGTGGATCGATGCCGAGTCGACCCGTGCGGTCGCGCCGGTCGTGGGCGCACTGCTGGCGCGGTTGCTCGCCACGGCGCCGCAACGGCGAACGCTGGTCGACATCATCGACCTCACCGATGCGTTCGGCGGCTTCACCGGCCTGCTCGCTCCCGTGCTGAACGGACCGCCGATCACCGACCACGCCGACATCTCGGCGCGGCTGCAAGCGCTGGTGGACGCGGCCGAACTGGCGGAATTGGCTTATACGAGCGGTGCTTTCACGCCGCCCAGCGAGCACCGGGTCCTGCTGGCCGCGGACTTTCCGCACGGCTACCAGAGTTCGGACGCACAGCGCATCGGCGCGTTGATCACGCGCGGCGAGCTGATCGGACTGTCCATCGTGATCGTGGGCGCGAACGAATCCGATTCGGCCGACACCACCGTGGCGATGCTGTCGCAGTCGTGCCGCCACCTGCCGACGATCGGCGGCACGCCGCTGTTCGATCCATGGACCGGCAGCGCGTGGCAACTCGATCTGGACCTGTTGCCGCACGAGCCGGAACGGCAGGCGCGCTTCCTGCGTACGAGGTGAGCGCCTGAACCGGCGACCGGGTCAGCCGCCCGCGACCGCCGTACGCGGCCGCAGCGGCTCAGGCAGCCAGGGCAGCGGCGGATCCGGCATGCGGTCGACGACACCGCCGACCGGGTCGTCGACGAAGTCGCGCCGCACCAGGTCCTCCTCCGGGCGGTAGATCTGGCGCACGATCAAGGCGCACAGCCCAACCACCGCCAAGTCGCGCAGGGCGACGGTGCCGGTGAACCACTGCTCTGGCAAACCTTTGCGGTCCAAACCGAGGTAGTAGAACATTCGCGGCACCCAGACCAGCGCGTCGACGGTCATCCAAGTCAGCAGGATGCGCCGGTGCGGCAGCGCCAGGACGGCCAGCGGCACCAGCCACAACGAGTACTGCGGACTCCACACCTTGTTCGTCAGCAGGAACGCCGCGACCACGAGGAAGCACAGTTGCGCCAGCCGCGGCCGTCGAGGCGCGGTGAAACCGATGTAGGCGATCACCGCGCAGGCCGCGACGAACGCCAGCAGTGAGACGGCGTTCAGGATCGCGGGCTGCTCCCCGTAGGTCAACGCGCCGTCGAAGCCGCGCCAGCCGGTGAACGAGGAGATCACGTTGTAGATCGAGTCCGGGTCGGCGTGCCGGGTGGTGTTGAGCCGGAAGAATTCCTGCCAGCCGTTCGGGAACAACGCGGCGATCGGAAGGTTCACCACCAGCCAGGTCGCCAGCGCGGCGCACATCGCGACGGACGCGGCGCCGATCGGTCGGGCGCTGAGGAATTGGATGCGGTAGGGCGTCTCCCGCACCCACGCCAGGAAGGTCGGCCAGCCGTCGATGTCGCGTATCCGCAGGCCGAGGTGCGTGCGCAGCGTGCGTTGCCTCGTCTCGGTACGCAGGCACAGCACGAGGATCGGCCCGAGCAGCAGCAGCGGATACAGTTTGGCGGCGCCGCCCAGACCGAGCAGCACGCCCGCCAGCACGGGTTTGCGCCGGGCCCAGGCGAGCAGGCCGGTCGCGGCGAAGGCCGTCGCGAGCGCGTCGAAATTGGTGAAGGCGTGCACGATCACCAACGGCGAACAGGCGATCAGCGCCGCGTCCCAGATCCGGCGGCCGGACAGCAACGCCGACGCCCAGACGGTGATCAGCCAGGCGATGGCGAGACCGACCGCGACGACGTTGAAGTAGATCACCACTTGGAGCGCGCCGGGCAGCGGCGAAGCGTCCCAGCTCTTCGCGATCCGCATCGAAAGGTACTGGTACAGGCCCGAGAGCACGGGATATTCCATGTACCGCGTCTCCCGTCCACCGTCGGGAGTCTGTTCGGTCCACTGCTTCTTGTACGGGAAGGCGCCTTCGTTCAGGCGCTCGGCCCCGTAGAGCGGCACGGTGTCCGAATAGCACATCGCCACGTACTGGCGGCCGTTGTTCCAGTCGAGCGTGGGACCGTCCGCGCCGGTGGTCTGCTGGATGCATCCCGCCTTGCCGAACCAGCCGAGCGCCAGGAACACCAGGGCGAACGCCATCAGCACCCGCATGGGCGTCCAGAACCGCACCCGCCCGATCAGCGCATGATCACCGACCGGCCCACCGATCACCGTCGACAATTGCGCGGCGAGCGAATCGTTGCGACTCGGCCGGTCCCGCGCGTCCGCCGATCGCAGATCAGAGGCGAGCGGAGCAGGGGCGGCGTAGTACGCCCCACCGGGCGCCTTCTGGTCCGACAGCGGTGCCCTCCCATTCCTCCGTGGCTCCACCAGCTGCTGATCGGTCACGGAAACCGAGGCTACCCGGAGTACGGCCCACGGTCCGGACCGAGTCGGCTTCGGTCTTCCGCGCGTTGCCATCTGCGCACGGCCTCCGAGCATCGCGAGCGTAATCCGCTTCCGCGGCAATAACGTAGCTGTTATGCCGGGCGGGAGTGGATGGCCCGAATGATCGGCGCATTCTGGTCTGGATATTCTTGGCAAGTCCGGCTATCCGCCTGTTGACCAATGATGTCTGCCCAGAGGGGGCGGTTTTTCCCGGTGGTCCTGTTCCACCGAAGTTCGGATATGTACTCGCATCCGAGGGCGCCGGGCATGGAATTCGCCGACCGGACCGATCGATCACGGCTTCCCGGAATTACCAGCCCAAGGAGCAAGCCGTCTCTCGGTAATCCGGCGCAAATACGACGAAGGCCGGGACCGAACCTGATGCGGTCGGCCCCGGCCTGTGCGCCGGCGAACTATCGGCCCCGTGTCGGAGCGGTTCCGTTCGTGCCTTCGTTGTTACCCGAATTGCCGTTGTTGCCAGGTCTCGGTGAGCCGGTGGCCGTCGGTGCGGCACCGTCGGACGGTGCGACCGGTTGGCCGGGCAGCGGTCCGGAGTCCGGTTCACGCTGCTGCTGCGGGCGCTGCTGCTGAGGTGCGGGCTGGACGCCGGGGACCGGGATCGTGATGCCGGGCAGAATCTCCACCTGGGTCGGCGCGACCACCACGGGCGGCAGCAGCGGAGAGTCGACCGTGGACGGCGGGGTGTAGGGCGCCGACCATTCGGGGACACCGGCCTGGCCCTTGATGGGGGCGGGCTTCGGGAATGTCTCGTTGCGAGTCCCCGAGAGCGCGCCGTCCATGGTCGCCTTCCAGATGTCGGAGGGCAGACCGGAGCCGTAGATCATGCCGCCGCTGTAGTTGCGCAGCGGCGAGTTGTCGACGCTGCCGACCCACACCGCCGTCGACAGCGACGGGGTGTAGCCCACCATCCAGGCGTCCTTGTTCTCGCCGGTATCAAGCAGCTGCGCGGTACCGGTCTTGGTCGCCGATTCGCGCCCGTTGGCCAGCCCGTGGTTACGGGAGTAGGCCGCGATCGGCTTCATCGCGGCGGTGACGTTGTCGGCGACAGCGGCCGAAACGCGCTGCTCACCGGCTACCTCACCACGGTCGAGCAGGACCTGACCGTCGGCGGTCACGACCTTCGATACGAAATGCGGCGCGTGGTAGACGCCGGAGGCGGCCAGCGTCGCGTACATGGAGGCCATGTCGAGCGGGCGCGCCTGGTACTGGCCGAGCACGATGCCGTTGTTGGGCCCGGAACCGTCGGACTCGGTGAGCGTCTTGCCGACTCCCGCGATGGTGTCCGGCATGCCGAGCTTGTACGCCATGTCGGCGATTTTGCGCGGGCCGTTCTGCATGTCCAGCTCCATCCGGTAGAAGCTGGTGTTCAGTGACCGTTTCAGCGCCTCGGCGATGGTGCACGTGCCGCACCCCTCGCCTTCGACGTTGGAGATCTTGATGCCGTTCACGGTCAGCGGCGAGCTGTCGTACATCTGCGACAGCGGGATGCCCAGCTCCAGGTTGGCCGCGAGGCCGATGACCTTGAATGACGAACCGGTCTGCAAACCGGCGTTGGCGAAGTCGTAGCCCTGGCCGTCGTTGCCGCCGTAGTAGGCGCGCACGGCGCCGGTGTGCGGATCGATCGAGACCACGGCGGTACGCAGCTGCTCCGGTTCACCCTGCATCTTCGAGGTGGCCGCGTCGACGGCGGCCTGCTGGGCCTTCGGGTCGATCGTGGTGGTGATCTGCAAGCCCGCGGTGTTCAGCTGCTGCTCGCTGATGCCCGCCGCGCCGAGTTCCTTGAGCACCTGGGTCTTGATCAGGCCCTCGGGGCCGGAGTCCTGCGCCTTGTCCCGAGTCGAGGAGAGCGGGACGACCCGCGGGTACTGCAGGCCCTGTCGCTCGGTCGCGCTGAGGTTGCCGCCGGAGACCATGCCGTCGAGCACGTAGTTCCAGCGGGTCTTCGCGCCCTCAGGGTTCTTCTCCGGGTCCAGGCTGGACGGCAGCTGGATGGTGGCGGCGAGCACCGCGCCCTCGGCGACGGTGAGTTCCGACACCGGCTTGCCGAAGTACGCCTTGGCCGCCGCGTCGATGCCGTACGAGCCGCGACCGAAATAGATGGTGTTCAGGTATGCGGCGAGGATCTCGTCCTTGCTCCACTGCCGCGCCATCTTGGCCGAGATGACCAGCTCGTGCATCTTGCGGGTCAGCGAGTGCTCGTCACCGACCAGCGCGTTCTTCACGTACTGCTGGGTGATGGTCGAGCCACCGCCCGCACTCTCCCGGCCGAGAACGTTGTCCCTGGCCGCGCGCGCGAAGCCGGAGATCGAGAAGCCGGGGTTGGTGTAGAAGTCGCGGTCCTCGGCGGCCATCACCGCGTTGCGTACGTGCGGCGGGATCTGGTCGATGGTGACGTCGGTCCGGTTGCCTTCCGGCGGAACCACTTTGCTGATCACCGAGGTGCCGTCGGAGGCGAAGATGGTCGCCACCTGGTTCGACTTCAGGTCGCCCGGCTGCGGCACCGACACCGTGGTGTACGCGGCCAGGAAGATGCCGCTGGGCAGCAGAATGGCCAGCGCGATCAGCACGTAGAGGGTGCGGCGCACGATCCGCCAGGGGAATTTCTTCTGCTGCCCGGGCTGCCGCCTTCCCGGCCCGTCGGAGCCGCCGCTGCCGCCACGGCGCGGCGGCGGGCCCGACGGCGGACCGCCCGCGGCCTGCCTGCGTTCGCCGGTCGTGGGGCCGCTACCGGGGACGCGACGTCCGTCACGGTCCACCGCCGGACGCGCGCCGGTGGCCGGGCGCGGTCCGGTGGCGGGGCCGCGCCTGTCGCGCTCGTTCACCGCCTCGGTCAGGGAACCCGGCCGCTGCGTCCGCTGGGCAGGCTGGGGGCCGGGAGCGCCACCATTGGGCGCGCCGCGGTTGGGCTGTGGCGGCCGGCCCGGCTGGGGCGGACGGCCGCCCTGCGGAGGACGACCGTTCGGCGGAGGGCCGGGACGGCGCGGCGGCTGGGGGCCGCGCGGCTCACCGGGGAGGGGACGCGCACCGGGCGGCGGGACCGGACGGGCGCCGGGAGGTGGTCCGGGACGGGGATTCTGATACGGGTTGGGACTTGGACGTGAACTCTGCGGAGGACGACCGCCATGTGGCTCATCGCCGTAGGGCTCGTAGGGCGAATTCACTGACAAGATCTCCATAACTCGTAGCGGTCCAGGTGGCAATCAGCGGTAGTCGTCACCGCGGCGGACGCATGCCGGCTCCGCGAGTCACCCGCCGGGGACGACCCAGGCACTTCATTCGGCGGCGGTGCGCCGGTTCGCGCGTGTCCCGGAGCGGCGTCGCGGCGGTGCCGGCGCGGAACCGAGTACATAGGACTGCACCAGATGATTCCAGCTGCAGGTCCGGCATACCTCGACGACATGAACCGAGAATTCTTCGCGCGTCTCGGCGAGTCGCGCAAGCTCCTCGGGTGTGCGAGCCGATCCGGCGACCGGCCCCAGGCCGTCGCCGAAGACCCAGGATACGAGGGTCAGCTGTTCCTTCCGGCAGATGGGGCATGTGACCTCGCTCCCGCGGCCATGGAACTTCGCCGCACGCAAGAGATAAGGATTCGCATCACACACCTCGGCGACATCGACCCGGCCCGCATAGACGTCAGCCAGCAGCGACCGGCGCCGCAGGGCGTAGTCGACAACTTGCCGCTGAATTCGCACGAGAACCAGAGTAGCGGGGATGGAATCGGGCCGCCCCGGGCTGCTGCGGATTGACCGTTCCCGGCCGGGCCGATCCAGCGCGTCGCGCCGCTACCCGGACTACGATCCGTCTGTGTCCACCGCAGCATCCGGGCGCATGCGAGCGCGTGATCTCGACCGCGCCGACGCATCCGGTCTTCTGGATGCCGCCTACGCCGAGGGGCAGCTCGGCGCCGACGAGTACCACGACCGGATCGCGCAGGCCGCGGCGGCGAAGACGCTCGGCGAATTGGCCGCGCTCACCGCCGACCTGCAAACCCCGGCCGCTGCGCGCGGGTTCGCCGCGCAGCGCCCGTCGGTCGCGCGAAAAGTATTGCGCCGCTCCGGTTCCGGCGGTAGTTATCCCGGTCACACCAGGGCGCGCGATGCCGATCGCGCCACTACGCGCGAACTGCTCGACCGCGCCCGTGCCGACGGCCAGCTGTCCGAAGACGAGCACGACGCCCTCACCGAACTCGCCGCGGAAGCGCGCACCCTGGGAGATCTGGACGATCTGGTCGCGGATCTCCAGCGGCCACGCGACGTCGCCCCCGCGCCGCGACCGCCGCGGTCGCATCGAGCCCAGTGGTATCGGGCCGCGGTCGCTGTGGCAGCGGCGCTGGCCGCCTGCGCCGGTTTCCTCGCGGTCACCAGGGAGGCGGAACCGCGATCCACGGCGCAAGCCCCGCCGGTCGTGGACGTGGGGGCGGTGCAGCCCGTGGTGGTCCCGACGCCGAGTCTGGTCACCACCGAGGGGATCGCCACCTTCCTGCGCAACTACCAGCGGAAATTCGGTGACCTCCAGGTGGACGAGCTGTATATGCACGGTGATCACGCCTCGCTCACCCGGGCTGTGCCCGGCCAGCCGAATCGGAAGGTCCAGTACGACTACCGCGGTGGTTTCGCCCAGTCCATGCAGATGGAGACACGCAAGGCGGACACGCCGTCGGTGGATCTGGCCGGACTGAACGTGGAGGCGATCGGCCGGGCTCTCGCTGACGCGGCCACCATGACCCGAGTGCCCGGCGGCGTCGTCACGCATTTCAAGGTGGGCGTGAACGGTCTGTCCCCCGGGTACGGCGTTGCTGCCGGGCAACCCGTCATCGAGGTCTACGTGAGCAACGCGGTGAAAGAGAGCGGCCACTTCGTGCTGACCCCGACGGGCGAGGTGCGCCGCGTATGGCCGTTCGGAGGATGAGCGATGGCGACCACCCGATACAGCGACGTCCGGGCCCGCGACACCGACCGCGCCGACGTGTGCGGGCTGTTGGACGCCGCGCTCGCTGACGGCCAGCTCACCGCCGACGAGCACGCCGCGCGTACCGCCCAAGCCATGCGCGCGAAGTCCTTCGGCGAGCTCGAGGCGTTGATCGATGATCTGCAGATCCCCGACGGGCTGGCGAATGCCCCGGTGGTCCGGGTCGACCGGCGGCGTCCGCGCCGCTGGCTGGCGCCGGTGTCGGTGGTCGTCGCGGCCTTGGTGGCAGGCGCGATGGTCGGGGGGATCAGCCGTTGCGGCGTCGATCTGCCCGGCTTCGGGGAGGACGTTCCCGACTTGACCACCGGCGCGGGGCTGGCCTATTTCCTCGCGGAGTACCGGGCCGAATTCGGCGATATGAACGCCGACGAGGTCACGTTCTATCCGAAGTATGCGGTTGTGGACCGGCAGAAGCCCGGTAGCTCCTCCGAGACCGGCGACTACCACTACAACGGCGACTTCCGCACCTCCGGGACCTCCCAGCGGGAACGCGGGGCCCGCAGCTTCGACCTGGCCGCCATCGACGTGCCCGCCATCGCGGGCCTGCTGGCCGGTGCGCCGCGGACGGTGAGGTGCCCGGACGGCGTGATCACCCTGGTCATCGTGCAGTTCGATACGCACGGTCCATACGATCGCGGCGCCGTCGTGGATATCCACGTCACGGGGAAGGACGGCTCGTCCGGCTACCTGACGACCACTTTCGCGGGCGAGCCGCTCGCGGTCTTCCCACCCTCTCGCTGAACCGCGAGTTCGGCCGCACCGGGGCCTACGGCTGTGCACAGATGTATCGCTCCGATATAGTGGAAAGTCGCATCCATCGGTTAGGTTCTGTACACAGTCAGGGGTGAAGCCCGGTGCTCGAACTGGCAATCCTCGGGCTGCTCCTGGAAGCGCCCATGCACGGGTACGAGCTGCGCAAGCGGTTGACGGGCCTGCTCGGGGCCTTCCGTGCCTTCTCCTACGGATCGCTCTACCCGACACTGCGCCGCATGCAGGCGGACGGGTTGATCGCCGAGGAGATCCCCGCGGGCGCGACGACACGCCGCGCGCGACGGGTCTATCAATTGACCCCGGCCGGGCGGGAACGGTTCAGCGAGTTGCTCGCCGACACCGGGCCGCAGAACTACACCGACGACGGCTTCGGCGTTCATCTGGCTTTCTTCAGCCGCACTCCCGCGGAAGCGCGGATGCGGATCCTGGAGGGCAGGCGGCGTCAGGTCGAGGAGCGCCGAGAGGGGCTCCGGGAGGCGATCAAGAAGGCCAGTGGGTCGCTGGATCGCTACACCCGGCAGCTCCATCAACTCGGACTCGAATCAAGCGAGCGCGAAGTGCGCTGGCTCAACGAGTTGATTGCGGCGGAGCAATCGACGAAGGCGGCACCACAGAAAGAGGGAAATATCGGCCATGAGTGACGTCAAGAAGGCTGACAACGCCACAGAGGTTCGCGTCGCCATCGTGGGTGTGGGCAACTGCGCCTCCTCGCTGGTCCAGGGCGTGCAGTACTACAAGGACGCGGACGAATCCGCGACCGTCCCCGGCCTGATGCACGTGCGGTTCGGGCCGTACCACGTCCGCGACGTCAAGTTCGTCGCCGCGTTCGACGTGGACGCCAAGAAGGTCGGCTTCGACCTGGCCGAGGCGATCTTCGCCAGCGAGAACAACACGATCAAGATCTCCGACGTGCCGCCGAGCGACGTCGTCGTGCAGCGCGGGCCGACCCTCGACGGCATCGGCAAGTACTACGCGCAGACCATCGAGCTGTCCGAGGCCGAGCCGGTCGACGTGGTGCGGGTGCTGAAGGAAAACAACGTCGACGTGCTGGTGTCCTACCTGCCGGTGGGCTCGGAGGAGGCCGACAAGTTCTACGCGCAGTGCGCGATCGACGCGGGTGTCGCGTTCGTCAACGCGTTGCCGGTGTTCATCGCCTCCGACCCGGTCTGGGCGGCTAAGTTCACTGAGGCCGGTGTCCCCATCGTCGGTGACGACATCAAGAGCCAGGTCGGCGCGACCATCACCCACCGCGTGATGGCCAAGCTGTTCGAGGATCGCGGTGTGCAGCTCGACCGCACCATGCAGCTGAACGTCGGCGGCAACATGGACTTCAAGAACATGCTCGAGCGCGAGCGCCTGGAGTCGAAGAAGATCTCCAAGACCCAAGCCGTCACCAGCAACCTCAAGAAGGAACTCGGCGCCAACGACGTGCACATCGGCCCGTCCGACCACGTGGGCTGGCTCGACGACCGCAAGTGGGCCTACGTCCGCCTGGAAGGCCGCGCCTTCGGTGATGTGCCGCTGAACCTGGAGTACAAGCTCGAGGTGTGGGACTCGCCGAACTCCGCGGGCATCATCATCGACGCGGTACGCGCGGCGAAGATCGCCAAGGACCGCGGCATCGGCGGACCGGTCATCCCCGCCTCGGCCTACCTGATGAAGTCCCCGCCGCAGCAGCTCGCCGACGACATCGCGCGCGCCCAGCTGGAAGCCTTCATCATCGGCGCCGAGTGATTCGGTGACACCGACGCAAGCCGGCCGGAGGCAGAAGCCTCCGGCCGGCTGCGTTGTGCGGCGTCCGCGCTAGTCCAGCGAGACGTAGACCTCCACCGACGCCGGGCCGGTGTAGCGCTCCACCTCGGCGGTGTGGGAGCGGGTGATGGTTCCCGCGTTCTCCGCCTTCGCCACCTGTGCCCAGGCGGTGCGCAGCAGGTCGTAGGGCTTGTCGGAGACGACGAACTTGGCGTAGCGGCCCTGCGGGATGATGGTGAGCACATCGCCGGAGTCCAGCTCGTCCATCGCGCCGATCTCGTAGCCGAGTACGGCGACGGCGTGGTCGTTCTGACCGATGTAGGCCGCCACCCGCGGCACGTTCTTCTCCCGCGCCAGATAGCGATCCCAGGTGAAGTTCACCAGGTCGAGGTCACGCGCGGTCACCTCCCGGCCGGCCAGCGGCACGGTCAGGCCCGCGACCATGCTCTGCGGCAATGTGACGATCTCGAAGTCCACTGTCTGTTCCTACCCGTTGCCCTGATCGTCTGCCACTGCCACGAAAACTTCCACCGTCCGTGCGTCCGGATAGTGTTCCCAGTCGCCGGTATAAGCGCGAATGAGCCGCCCCGCGGCCTCCGCGTCCCACACTGCTCGCCAGATGCTCACGATGGTGTCGCCGAGATTGTCTCCACTGGCGACGAACCGGGCGAAGCGCCCGGCGGGCACCCGGGCGAGCACGTCTCCGGGCTGCAGGTCGGCCAAGCTGTGACAGCGGTAGCCGACGATATGGGTCAGGTACGAATTGATCTCCGGCGCGTGGTCGACGTACGCGGTGGTCGGCGGTCCGGGCAGTTTGCGGGCCAGGTTGCGCTTCCACGCCTCTTCGACTTTCGCGCGGCGCGGCCCCTCGACCGCGAGCGCGGGGCTGCGAAGCACTGTTCCCGCCACCAGCGTCTCGGGTTGGTCAACGACATTGAAATCCACCGGCGTAGCCCCTATGTCTCGTCTGTCCTCAATTGGCGTCGGTCCCGGTGCCCTCCGTGGTGACGCAGGCTACCGCCTCCGGGCCCGTCGCTCGCGCCGCGCTGTCGTCGCTCGGGCGCATATCCTTCCGCATTGTTTTCGCGGTTTCGGCGTCGGCCCGTTCCGACGCACTCGCTGTTCGCTCTCACTCTGGCAAACGATGCTGCCATGTCATGCGTTCCGCCGGGCCACGGAAGGTCACAGCATCATCGCTATCCAGGAACCGGAATGCTCAGTCCCGGGAAAATCTCGACCTCGCTGGGCGGTTGCGGGCTGGGCGGGATGATGACGACGGGCTCGCGCTGCGATGACGGCTGCGGTGGGTTCAGGATGTCGTAGGGACCGCCGGAGGGCGGCTTGCTCGGATTCGGCCGGGCCGGGGCTTGCGCGCCCGGAGCCTGCGCACCAGGGAACTGTTCGATCGGAGCGCCGTCGAGCGCGTCGTCCATGACCTGTTTCCAGATGTCGGCGGGCAGGCCGGAGCCGTAGATGTCGGCTCCGCGTGCGGTGCGGATCGGTTGTGGCTGATCGGTTCCGACCCACACCGCCGTGGACAGCGACGGGGTGAAGCCGATCATCCACGCGTCCTTGTTCGACTCGCTCGCGCCGAACTGCGTGGTACCCGTCTTGGCGGCCGATGGGCGGTTGTTCTTCAGCGCGTGCCCGTTGGAGTAGGCCGCGATCGGGAGCATCGCCTCGACGGTGTTCTCCGCGATCGTCTTGGAGATGCGCTGTTGACCCGCGGGCGGCTGGTCGCCGACCTTTTGCTCGCCGCGATCCAGCAGCACCCGCCCGTCACCGGTCACCACTCGCTGCACGAAGTACGGCCGGTGGTAGACGCCCGACTCGCCGATCGTGGCATACGCCGAGGCCATATCGATCGGCCGGACCGAATACTGCCCGAGGACGATTCCGTTCAGCGGTTTCCCGCCGTCCTCGGTAAGGGTCTTGCCCGCGACGCCGGGCAGCTCCTCCGGAATCCCCGCCGCGTGCGCCGCGTCCGCGATGGACTGAGGACCGTCGAACATCGTCATGGTCAGCCGGTAGAAGCTGGTGTTCAGCGAGCGTTTGAGCGCCTCGGCCATGGTGCACTTGCCGCACGATTCGCCGTCCACGTTGGTGATCCGGGTACCGCGGTCGGTCACGGGGGAGCTGTCCAGCACGCGGGAGAGCGGAATGCTCTGCTGTTGCGCGGCGATCGCCGCGAAGACCTTGAACGCCGAGCCGGTCTGCAACGGCGCCTGGGCGAAGTCGAAGCCGATGCCGTCGTAGCCGCCGAAGTACGCGCGCACCGCGCCGGAACGCGGATCGATCGACACCACGGCGGCGCGCAGTTCCGGTGGCTGCGCACCGAGCCGGTCGCGCACCGCGCCCAGTACCGCGTGCTGCGCTCTGGCGTCGATGGTGGTGGTGATCTGCAGCGCGCCCTTGTTCAAGTCGCGCTCGCTGATGCCGGAGTCGCGCAGCTCGCGCACGACCTGGTTGCGGATCAGGCCCTCGGGGCCGCGAGCCACGTTCTCGTCCGGGATCTGGCTGAGCGGGATGATCGGCGGGAAGGTGGTCGCGTCCCGATCGCCCGGCGCGAGCGCGCCCATCTCGACCATTCCGTCGATCACGTACCGCCAGCGCGCCTTCAGGTCCGCGAGGTGGGTTTCCGGGTCCAGGATCGAGGGCGTGCGGATCAGCGCCGCGAGCACCGCGCCCTCCGCGAGGGTCAGCTGGTCGACCTGCTTGTCGAAGTAGACCTTGGCCGCCGCGCCGATGCCGTACGACCCGCGGCCGTAGTAGATGGTGTTGAGGTAGGCGGCGAGGATGTCGTCTTTGCTCCACTGCCGTGCCATCTTCGCCGCGATGATCAGTTCGCGCATCTTGCGGGTGACCGTGCGCTCGGAGCCGAGAAAGGCGTTCTTCACGTACTGCTGGGTGATCGTGGAGCCGCCGCCCGCGTTGTCCTTGCCGAGCAGATTGTCTCGCGCGGCGCGCAGGAAGCCGGAAGTCGAATAGCCGGGATTGGTATAGAAATTGCGGTCCTCCGCCGACAGCACCGCGTCGCGCACCGGACGCGGCACATCGGACAACGGCACCGGCGTCCGATTCCCGTCCGGCGGGACGATTTTCGCGAGCACGGTGCTGCCGTCGGCGGCGAAGACGGTCGCGATCTGATTCGTCTGCACCGCATTCGGATCCGGGATCTCGGCGCTCCAGTACGCCAGGACCGACAGCAGCGCGGGCACCACGCCGAAGATGATGAACAAGGCCAGCAGCAGGCGGCGGATGCGTTCGGCCCGGCTGCGCGGCGGACGATCCGGCTCCGTGGGGCGCGGCGCGGTCGGTCGCGATTTCCGGCGAGCCGCCGCGCGCTCGCGCCGCTCCCGCGCGTTCCGGTTCGGCGTATCGGGCCGCTGCGTCCAGCCCGCGATCGAGGCATACGGTGCGGTCGGAGGACCCCCCTTGGCGCCACGCCTGCGTTCACGCGGTTTGCGGAACGAGCTCACGATCATCTCCTCCCGGAGCGTCGGACGAACTCACCTGCACGAACGGACGGAAAAGAGCATCGAAAGGCCGAGTTTACCGCGTACGTTCACAACCGGGTTTCCACTTCTCGGGCCGTTGACACAGCGGTGCACGCAGACCATAAGCGTGCTGCGCGAAGCGGCGAACTATCTGTCCCTGGCGATCCCGCCAACGCCACCACACCAGCTCAACCACGGGTTTCGAACGAAGCGAGACCGAGCATGCGCCGTGGGGGGGGCGGGGGGGGGGGGGGGGGGGGGGGGGGGGGCGGGGGGGGGGGGGGCCCGGGGGGGGGGGGGGGGGGGACCCCG